>PXEK01000201.1 GCA_003564735.1 Cryomorphaceae bacterium | reverse complement strand
GTATTTCATTTGTTTACTGTTATCAACGTTAAAAAACCATGGCCTGCGGTATAATTCCCGTTTTATGTTCGGCCTTTACTATACCTAACTTATCCGTTCGGTAAATTGTTCCACGGCTGATGTAATCTTTTGCGTCTGTGACATAAACATCACCGTATTGAGGGTCAACGGCCAATCCGTAAAAATTACGACCCTTCCCCTCCATTATTCTCTCTACTTTCTTTTCGGTCAGAACCGCGCGATAAACACCGTCGGCAAGAAAATAAATTGCGTCATTTTCATTTGTCAAGGCCGGTCTTCGCGCGCTCAATGAGTCTTTAAAGGTAACCAAAATTTCGTAATCGGATGATGTGTATAGCCACTTTGCGATAAAGTCTGCGGTCACAAAAAAGGCCGCTTCCCTGCCAAAGGCGACACCACGTACCTTACCCTCACCGCCACGATAACGCAGGCCGGATGCCGAAAGGTCATAAACGTCAATACTTCGATGCTCTACGTTGCGAACAAACGCCAAATTATCTTGTGTTACGTGTACCTCCTCAGTCCAACCGTCAACATTAAATTCATTCACGACCTTGATATTCTCGAAGTCAATCTCTTGCATTTTATCGGCGTATAACTCTGTAAGTAAAAAGTTCCCGTTGGGCATGGGTGCTAAGTAGCGTGGCGAGTTTAATGAGGTTAATTCGGCAATAAGTGTATAATTGTTTTTATCAATCAATACAATTTTGCCGCTGTTATTTACTACGACGGCAAGTGTATCACCAATCATTAAACCGCTTTGAGCCACATCTCCAAGTCTGCTCCCGTTCGTTTGCTCAAAGAGTGCGTTATATAATTTGTCTTCTACAAGGTCATATACATCCAAACTAGCATTGCCGTGCATGAAATTCCCCTCGTTCAAAAGAAATAACTTGGGCTCGTCTTTTTGTGTGGGACTACCATTAGTAGGGTTGCTTGTGTTTTGCGGACCAAAATCCTCGTCACTCGAACACGATACAGTGACCAAAACAAACCACAAAATAAAAAAGTAAGCACTGTTTTTCATACCCAAGAATATGTTGCAAAGTTAGTGGGTAGAAATAAACTCAACCCCATTCCCGTTGGATTAACTCTGACCCGAAGCCGTTAATAAGCCTGCATGCTTAATGAGGATTCGAAAATCGTGGATCGTTGAGGAACTCCTCATCTGAAAGTGTTTTCATAAAAGCCACCAAGGCATCTTTTTGTCTGTCGGTTAATCCCAAAGAGCCTCCGGGTCTGTTAACTTTCAACATAACCGGATCAACATTGGGACTGTTCTGATTTACATTGTCACTGTAAAAGTCAACCACTTCTCTCAACGTTTCAAACCTACCATCGTGCATGTAGGGTGCCGTGAACTCCACATTACGTAAAGTAGGCACAATGAATTTACCTTTATCTCGGTCACGACCGGTAACAGCTCCCAAACCCTCGTCTTCAATAGGGAATTGCAGTCCGTTATTTCGAAAAGTGTTATCACTCATAAATACCCCGTTGTGACAGTGGAAACAATCGCCCTCCTCACTCACAAAGAGTTCAAAACCCTCACGCTCCAAATCATTAAATACGTTTTGTCCTTGCAGGTGTTTGTCAAATTTAGAGTTTCCCGAAATGAGTGTACGCTCGAATTGCGCAATGGCCTTCACAACAACATTACTGTCGATTTCATCTACACCAAATGCCAACCTAAATAATTCGGGATATTCGGGGTGATCGTTGAGTTTTTGCTCAACTTCAGGCCAGGTTGTATTCATCTCAAGCGGATCGGTAATGGGATCAAAAGCTTGCTCTTCAAGGCTGTTAGCTCTTCCGTCCCAAAAGAAATTTCTTCTCCAAGCCAAATTCATCAAAGCCATGGAATTGCGCGTGCCGGGCTTACCCTCCACTCCTATACTGAATCGAGCATCATCGGTAAAAGCAATTTTTTGATCGTGACAACTCGCGCAACTTTGTTGGTTGTTTTTTGAGAGAATGGGGTCGTGAAACAACTTTCTACCCAGCTCCACCCCTTCCAGCGTAAGCGGGTTATTTGAAGCTACAATATGAGAAGGAAAGCCGACAGGAATTTCCAAACTGATTGGCGTTGGTTCGGGAACAGCCTCTCTAACGCCGGGTTCACCGGCAAAATGTTCATCTTTTTGACAGGCCGTAAAACTCACTGCCAAAACAATTAAAATCACAAACCAACTACTCAAATATGCCCTTTCCATACTAATTACGTTTAATCCACTTTTTTCTCACCGCGCCATCGCCGGATGTTATAGAAATAATGTAGATACCGGCATTTAACTTACCAACGTCTACAGTGAAATTTTGTTGGTTAAAAGTACGCAAAAACACGTCTTTACCCGTTACATCTGTTATTCGAATTTCGCAATCTTCATCAAAATTATGATTGATAGTAATAAAGTCAACACCCGGGTTGGGATAAATACTCAGCCGACCTTCGGATGATAAATCCCGAGTACTCGTAACATAAAGGTTGAACTCCTCTGAATATGTACACCCGTTGGCATCGGTGATGGTTAAAGTGTAAATTCCCGGTGGCACATCCACTAAATTTCTATTTGTATTGCCGTTACTCCACAAATAACCGTAAGGCGGCTCCCCGCCGAAAGTACCGATGGTGATTTTACCGTCTTCAGCGCCGTGCGCCGAAACCGGATAAAGGGTGTGCAGGGCAACAATGGAGTCGTTGCCGTCTATGAACACGGTATCGGTGTAAATATTCCCGTAAGCATCCACTGCCTCAAAGGAATAACTTTCGTCTCTGCACAAGTCCCTTCGCAAAAGTGAGCTCTGACCAAAAACCACATTACTGTCCACTTGATTGTCGCTCCAACTCACAATAAAAGAGTCGTTCCCGTTAATCAAATCTACTTGAAGAGAGCCCGTGCAATTTCCGCACAAGTCATCTTCAAGTTTTTGAACGAACAGCTCACCACATTTGAGTTTGTCCAATTCTAAAAGTGTATTCAAAGCATTCAGCCTGCCTCCCGTGGCCACCCGATTCCTCACTTCTTGTGTGGGTATTGTACCATCCAAAACGGCCGCCTTCATTATTTTCACCAACTCAATGGGATTATCCTTGTATTTCTCCAAAATCACGGGACAAATCGCGCCGTAAGCCAACGCGACCAAGCCGGCGACATGGGGCGCGGCCATAGAAGTACCGGTTCTGTACCCATAGGTCTGATTGGGGAGGGTACTAAAAATATCATGCCCGGGAGCGGCCAAATCTATAGAGTTGACACCAAAAGCGGTAATATTATGATTGTATCTGCCTATAGCCGTTACGCTTATCAAGTTATCCGTTTCACAGGTGCAAGGCACATCGCCCACATCATCTACATTTACGGGCGCATTCATTGTAGCGGCCACATTCAATATTCCGACTTGAGATAGTGTGTCATAAAACGCGCACCACAAGGGATACTGCTCCGGGTCGCCGTAATCTACTCCAAAACTGGAGTTAGAACTCACAATGTAAGCGCCTTGAGCTCCGTCGGTTTCATTGTATCGCTTGCGCATTTCCAACATGTACCCGTAGGCTGAGAGTACATGAGATTCCAAAAGGGGGCCGCCCGCTAAAACCGATATAGGCATAATTTTGGTTCGCCAGGCTAAGCTTGCCACACCCTGACCGTTATCAGTTCGTGCACCCGCCGTACCGGCGACATGTGTACCGTGCGAACGCACCGAAAAATTAGGTGTATTGCTCACTCCGTTCCAACCAACATAATCATCTACGTAGCCGTTGCTATCATCATCGATTCCGTTGCCCGGAATTTCATGGACGTTTTTAAAATAATCCAAATCGACGTGATTCAAATCAAAGCCGTCATCAATCACGGCAATAACTATTTCATCACCCAATGCGGTAAAGCCGCCTTTTGAAATATCCCAAGCGTATTGAGCATCGATACCGTTCACCTCAGAAGATGTATCGAAGGGCCATTGCACGGTAAAATCGGGATCGTTGGGAACAACGGGGTTTTGACTGCGCAGCTCAATATTGTTATGGTTGGGTTGGGCATTGATGACTTGCGGAATTTCTTTTAATTGCGCCACCGCCCGGGGTACTGTGATGAAGTTAGAATCAAAATGCAACAACCAAAGGTTCATTCGATGCGCGATTAACTCGGGCTTATAATAAGCGGGACCATCGGCATTTCGCGTTTGATTCACCACAGTTTCAATAGCGGTTTCGGGCTCTACCTGAACCAATATTTGTCCCTCAACATATTGAGATCGAAGTCCGGAGACAGAAAGTATGAAAATCGCAGTTAACAGCGCGAATTTTTTACACATATAATTTATACCTTTACGCTTCAAATGTAAACGTAAATTAAACGTCAAAGTTAGGGTAAATGATTCAAGACACAGACAATAACGGATTAATCATCAAAAAAGCATCGGCCGGGTCGGGAAAAACCTTTAATCTGGCGCTCCGGTATTTGCGGCTTATACTGAGCGACTCTAAACCTGACGCCTATCGCCGTATTCTTGCCGTAACCTTCACCAAAGCGGCGGCGAACGAAATGAAAACCAGAATCATCGATAACCTCACGGGGATTGCCGTACCGGCTTTGCGCAGCGCCGATACGCAAACGGTTCTGACCATGCTAACCAAACAAACCCGACTCAGTGAAGCGGAGCTGACAAAACGGGCAAAAAAAATTTTAAAGGTGATTCTCCAACGGTACACCGACTTCTCCGTAAGCACTTTAGACAGTTTTTCGCATCGTATAGTGCGCAGTTTTAGCTTTGATTTGGATTTAGCTTCGAGTTTTCAAGTAGAGCTCGATCAAGATGTGATGATGAATACGGCAATCGGCGAATTATTCCAAGAAGTGGGCGTAGCTGCGCTACCCACCGAAGTTTTGTCGCAATTCATTATGGATCAAATGGATGACGATAAATTTAAACGCCCCGATGCCTTGCTCGAAACGTTTAGTGATGAGCTGTTTGCCGATTATCGTCACCGCTACATCAAGCAATTGGAAAAATATGAAGTGGAGGAACTTGAGGTGGTCAAAAACGAATACAAAAACAGTTGGGAAACCGCTAAAAACGCGCTTATTTCCCTGGGTGAAAATATTGAAACCTTACTCGATCAACACCAAGTTTCCGCAGAGGCATTTCCTAACCGCAGCGTTTTCAAGTATGCTCAAAAGCTGAAAGAGGCAAATATTTCATTCATCACATTAAAAACGTTTACAGGCGGCATTGATAAGGGCGAATGGGTGAAAAAAAGTAACAAAGACCAAGCCGAGAAAAGTCGGGCCGAGGCCATTGAAGATGAGATTACCGAAATGATGGTGGAAGCCCAAGCTTGGGCCGAAAAACTTGTCACCACCAAACTCATGTTTCACAGTATGTACCAAACCATTAGTTTAAAACTGCTTCTCAAGCACGTGGAAACATTGAAAAAGAGTACACAAACCCTTCATATTTCAGACTTTAACAAAACCATAGGACAAGTGGTAGCCACCGAGCCGGTGCCCTTTATATACGAGCGCCTCGGAGAGTTTTACCGCCACTTTCTCGTAGATGAATTCCAAGACACCTCTGAAGTTCAATGGACTAACCTGGTGCCGCTCACCGGTGAGGCACTGTCCAAAAAAGGATCGGTATTTTTAGTGGGCGACGCCAAACAGAGTATTTACCGTTGGCGCGGCGGCGATGTATCTCAGTTTGTCAACCTACCCCAACTTCCTCACCTCCAAAACACCCCCGCCGTTAGCGATTGGCAAACCACTTTTACAAACGCCCTAAGAGAAAACGATAATGCGGGATTGGAAACCAACCGCCGATCGGCTCAAAACATCATTCAATTTAATAATGAGCTGTTTGAGATGTTGGCAGCGCAACGTTTATCGGGCGACTTCGAAGCCGCCTACGCCGATGTTGCCCAAAAATCTTTAGAGAATAAACCCGGCGGATACCTCAGGTTTGAGCTCTTACAAAAACGTGACCTTGGGGGAAGCAAGCCTCGCGACCTCAACGCAGAGACCGGGAAACCCATCATTCACGAGAAGGTAAGAAACCTCATCATTGAATTGACCCAAGGAGAAAATGCTCAATATCAAGGTAAGGATATTTTAATTTTGACTCGGCGAAATGCTGAGGCCAACGAAATTTCCACTTATCTGAAAAGCGAGGGCCTAACCACCTACACTGATGCCGATGTGCAGTTGGGTCAAATTCCCGAAACCGCCTTTACCGCATCCTTGATTAATGCGGCGTACTTTCCCAAGGAGAAATATTACCGCGCTCAAGCCCTACTGCACGGCAAAAAATTGAGGAACATCCATCCCGAGGGAAGCCTACCCATGGATAAATCTTCTTTAAACGTTAGAGTCGGCGAATTTTTTAAACTCTTTAATCTACCCGATTTAACGGCGCGGCGATACACGGCATTTGAGCTGTTTGAAATCATTTATGGCGGTGTTTTTGGTCAGAACCCCAACAACGCGGCACTGCTCGCCTTGGGGTCCGAAATTCACAAGTTCGCGGCGAAACACGGCGATAATCCGGGCGCGTTTTTAAAGCGTTGGAACGAAGATATCAGTCAAAAATCGCCCGACACCAGCCCACAACCCGAATTTATTCGAGTAATGACCATACATAAATCCAAAGGTCTGCAAGCCCCTGTTATCATTATGCCGTATCTCAATTCACCGCTGAAAATAGAACCCCACAAGTCTAATTCGTGGATCGGGTTAACCGTGAATAAAGAAGGAGAAGAAGCAAAGCCGCTGTCCACCTTCATGAGGATAAATAAGAATATGAAGCTTACCCCATCCTTACAACACTATTACGAGCAAGAGGAAGAAGAATTGAACTTTGACGCAGTCAATAATTTGTACGTGGCATTTACCAGAGCCGAGGAGGCGCTTTACGGATTTGCCTACAAGCAAGACGCTACAAGCGGAATACACCCTTATTTAGAACAAATGTCGGGAGTTCATATTGCCGACGATGAAATATACACCTTTGGCGAACCTGTTAGCCGAAAAGAGAAAAAGTTTGAAGATGAAACCCCGAAAGAATTCGGCAACATCCACTTTTACAATACCCGCGACAAACTGCGGACCGCTCGTGTCGATTTGCCCATGAGCAATCCCGGCAATAAGCCCAAAAGCACGTTGGGCAGTATCATTCACTACATCATGGAGCGTTTACCTGCATCTGAAAGTGTTGATGACCTTTTACGAATAGTGCGCCTCCGGTTCAGACTTTCCGACAGCGACTTCCTCACCATTCAACAGAGTATTGAATCCATCCTGAAAGATAAAGAGCTTGAGCCGTTAATTATGTCGAAAGATGCGTTTACGGAACGTGAACTCTACGACGCCCAAAACAAAAAACTGCTGCGGCCGGATAAAGTGGTCAAAACAGACAAAGGCTATGTGCTTATCGACTACAAAACAGGGTTGGTTGGAGCCAAAGCTGAAAAGCAACTGAATGAGTATGCTCACGCGTTAGAGCAAGCGGGGTATCCCGTTGCCGAGCGCAAGATTGTGGCATTGTGAAGCGAAAAACGTTAACTCGGTAACCACCGCATACATCTAG
>PXEK01000181.1 GCA_003564735.1 Cryomorphaceae bacterium | reverse complement strand
TAAATACAATGATACACCCCGGGAAATCAAAATCTCGTTACACGAAAAAAGGAATGATTGAAGGTCGCACAGGTGTTACCAAAAAGGCGGTTGTTACCTTGAAGTCGGGAGATGAAATAGATTTCTTCAGTAATATATAATTGAATTTAGAAACGAATTGACGAATAGATGTCATGGCAATAAGAAAATTAAAACCAACAACTCCGGGTCAGCGATTTAAGATCGTAAGCGCGTTTGATACGCTTACAGCATCTACTCCGGAAAAAAGTTTACTTGCTCCTATTAAAAAATCAGGAGGTAGAAACAATACGGGTAAAATGACTATACGCTATCGCGGCGGTGGTCATAAAAGGAGGTACAGAATTGTTGACTTTACGCGTCGCATAAAGCAGAACGTTGAAGCGACTGTAAAAACAATTGAATATGATCCTAACAGGTCTGCGAATATCGCTTTAATTGAGTATAAAGATGGTGAGAAATCATATATCATCGCACCTGCAGGATTACAGCCGGGGTCTAAGGTGATGTCAGGTGAAAAGGCTCTTCCTGAAGTGGGCCACCATATGTATTTGAAGAATATTCCTCTAGGTACTGTATTGCATAATATCGAACTTACACCCGGTAGAGGAGGTGTAATGGCACGTAGTGCAGGGGCAGGTGCTCAAATTGTAGCAAAAGACGGGAAATATGCGGTTATCAAGTTGCCTAGTGGTGAAACTCGGATGGTGCTTCAGTCTTGTATGGCTACCGTAGGTAGTGTAAGTAATGCTGACCATGCGCTATTGAGAATGGGTAAAGCAGGAGGTAATCGCTGGAGAGGGCGCCGCCCGAGAACTCGCGGTGTAGCCATGAACCCCGTTGATCACCCGATGGGCGGTGGTGAAGGTAAAGCTTCAGGTGGTTTGCCTAGATCTAGAAAAGGTCTTATGGCAAAAGGTCTAAAAACAAGATCGAAAAAGAAAGCATCGAATAAGTATATCATTGAACGTAAGAAAAAATAAGAGACATGAGCAGATCGTTGAAAAAACCTCCTTTTGTACATTATAAACTGGCTCAGAGAGTTGAAAATGCGCAGTCTTCAACAAAGAAATCAACCATTAAAACATGGTCTCGAGCTTCAATGATTACACCCGATTTTGTCGGTCTTACCATTGCTGTACATAATGGAAATAAATTCATTCCCATTTTTGTCACTGAAAATATGGTGGGCCATAAATTAGGGGAATTCGCGCCGACACGCACATTTCGTGGACATGGTGGTAATAAAAAAGATAAAGGTAAAAGGTAATAGTTATGGGTGCCAGGAAAAAGAATACAGCTGAAAAGTTGCGAGAGCAGAAGAAGAGTATGTACTTCGCAAAATTGAATAACTGTCCTACTTCTCCGCGCAAAATGCGCTTGGTTGCGGACATGGTGCGTGGTAAGAATGTGAATCAGGCCTCAGCTTTACTGCAATACAGTAAAAAAGAAGCTTCTTTAAGGGTTGAAAAATTGTTGCGTTCCGCGCTTGCTAATTATGAGCAAAAAACGGGTAACAGCTGGGAAGAAGCAGATTTATTTATCAAGGAAATTAAAGTTGACGGAGCAGGTATGTTGAAAAGAATTCAACCCGCACCTCAAGGTAGAGCGCACAGAATTCGAAAACGCTCTAATCACGTGACTCTGGTTTTAGATACTCAAAATAAAGACCTCGATTAGAATGGGACAAAAGACAAATCCGATAGGAAATAGATTAGGTATAATTCGCGGCTGGGACTCGAACTGGTACGGTGGTGAAAATTACGGTGATAAAATTGCCGAGGATTATGATATCAGAAGATACCTTAATGCACGTTTGAGAAAAGGTGGTATTTCAAGAATTATCATTGAACGCACGCTTAAGCTTATTACAATTACTATACACACTTCTCGTCCCGGAATTATCATAGGTAAGGGAGGTCAAGAAGTTGATAAGTTAAAGGAAGAGATTAAGCAGTTAACAAAGAAAGACGTTCAAATTAATATTTTTGAAATCAAACGTCCTGAATTGGAAGCCATACTTGTAGCTGAAAGTGTTGCAAGACAAATTGAAGGTCGTATTTCTTTCAGACGTGCAGCAAAAATGGCTATGGCCGCTACTATGCGTTTAGGTGCTGAAGGTATCAAGATTAGCATTGCCGGTAGATTGAATGGCGCTGATATGGCTCGGACAGAAATGTTCAAAGAGGGTCGTACTCCACTCCATACTTTCAGAGCCGATATCGATTATGCCTTGGTTGAAGCTCATACAACTTATGGTCGTATTGGGGTGAAGGTTTGGATCTGCCGAGGTGAGATATACGGTAAAAGAGATTTGTCGCCTAATGTCGGTAAAGATCGAAAAGGCGGGCCAAGAAGTCCAAAAGGTAGAAAACGCAAATAAGAGATTGACATGTTACAGCCGAAAAAAGTTAAGCATAGAAAAGTTCAAAAAGGACGTATTAAGGGTAACGCTCAAAGAGGTGCGCGTATTTCTTTCGGTTCTTTTGCCATTAAAACAACAGATCCCGGTAGGATTACCTCAAGACAAATTGAGGCTGCGCGTATTGCGTTAAATCGATATATGAAACGTGAAGGATCGGTGTGGATACGTATTTTTCCTGATACACCAATTACGTCTAAACCTGCCGAAGTAAGGATGGGTAAAGGTAAAGGTGCATTGGACCACTGGGTGGCCAAAGTAAAACCGGGTCGTATTCTTTTCGAGGTGGACGGTGTTAAGCCCGAAATTGCCCAAGAGGCGTTGAGATTAGCTTCGCAAAAACTACCCGTAAGAACAAAATTTGTAGTTAGACGCGATTACGCAAAGTAGAATATTATGAAACAGTCAGAAATAGTTCAGTTAACCACTGATGAGCTCGTTGAGCGATTGGAAGTTGAAAGTGATGCCTTGAGTCAGCTAAAAATGAGTCATGCGGTTTCTCAACTTGAAAACCCTATGCAGTTTCGTTACAAAAAAAGAACGATTGCCAGGCTTCATACTGAAATCAAGAAAAGAGATCTCAACGGATAAATTTAGTACGATGGAAAGGAATTTAAGAAAAGAAAGAATAGGTATTGTTACCGGTGATAAAATGAATAAATCAATCGTTGTTTCGGTTGAAAGAAAACTTAAGCACCCCATCTACGGGAAGTTCCTTAAGCGTTCTTCTAAGTTTGTTGCTCATGATGATAAGAATGAGTGCGGCATCGGAGACAAGGTTCGTATTATGGAAACTAGACCTATGAGTAAAACCAAAAACTGGCGTTTGGTTGAGATTATTGAAAAGGCCAAGTAATTTGTTACAATATTTATCATGATACAACAAGAGAGTAGATTAAAAGTAGCTGATAACAGCGGCGCCAAAGAGGTATTGTGCATTCGTGTGCTGGGTGGTACAGGCAGAAGATACGCATCGGTGGGAGATAAAATTATTGTGAGTGTAAAGGAAGCCATGCCAAACGGCAATGTAAAAAAGGGTGCTGTTTCACCCGCTGTTGTGGTGAGGACTCACAAAGAGGTTCGCAGAGCTGACGGATCGTATATTCGTTTTGACGATAATGCTGTAGTTTTATTGAACCCCACCGGTGAAATGAAAGGTACTCGTATTTTTGGTCCCGTGGCCAGAGAATTACGAGATAAACAATTCATGAAAATTGTTTCACTTGCACCCGAAGTGCTTTAAAGATTAAAGTGATGAAAAAGAAATATAGACTTAAAGTTGGAGACGAAGTTGTAGTTACGGCAGGTAACAGTAAGGGTCAATCAGGAAAGATAATTTCTATCAACCGAAATAACGACCGTGTTACTATTGAGGACGTAAACATCATTAAGAAGCATGTAAAGCCGTCTGCTACCAATCCACAAGGATCGATATCCGAAGTTGAAGGGACTGTTCATATCTCTAACGTTATGTTCAAAGGTAAAGAAGGTAATCCTGTGAGGATTGGTTATCAAGTGAACGATAAAGGAGAAAAAGTAAGAATTGAAAAGAAATCAGGGGAGGTAATCAAATGAGCTACGAACCGAGATTAAAAAAATTGTATAAAGAGGAAATAACCAAAAAGCTTCAAGATCGCTTTAACTATTCCTCACCTATGGAGGTACCTCGATTGGTGAAAATTTCTATTAACCGTGGCGTGGGTAGTGCTACTTCTGACAAAAAGTTAATCGAAACATCAATTTCTGAGCTGTCTTCAATCGCAGGACAAAAGGCTGTGGCCACTTATTCTCTAGTTGACGTGTCGAACTTTAAATTGAGAAAAGGTGTAGCCATTGGTACCAGAGTTACCTTGAGATCCGATCGTATGTATGAGTTTTTAGACAGGTTGGTTTCGATTTCTCTCCCGAGAACGAGAGACTTCAAGGGTGTGAACAATAAGTTTGATGGTCGTGGTAACTATACTATGGGAATCAAAGAACATATTATCTTTCCCGAGATTGATATCGACAAAGTGAATAACATTAACGGGATGGATATTTCATTCGTTACAACCGCAAATACTGATGAAGAAGGATACGCTCTTTTGGAGGCCTTCGGAATACCTTTTAAAAAATAAATTATGGCTAAGGAATCGATGAAAGCACGTGAACGTAAACGTGCAAAAATGATTGAAAAGTACGCTGAAAAACGCGCTCGTTTAAAAGAAGAAGGAAATTGGGAAGAGCTTCAAAAGCTACCTAAGAATTCTTCCTACGTGCGCGCACGAAACAGATGTAAAATTACGGGAAGACCAAGGGGTTACATGAGACAATTTGGTTTGTCACGCGTAACTTTCAGGGAAATGGCCTTGAAAGGTCTTATACCCGGTGTAACCAAAGCCAGTTGGTAATATAATAATTAATTAAAGATGACTGATCCAATTTCAGATTACTTAACCAGAATTCGAAACGCCTCTATGGCAAAACACCGCGTGGTAGAAATACCCGCTTCGAATTTGAAGAAGGAAATGACTAAAATCCTTTTAGACAAGGGATATATAGCGAATTTTAAATTTGATGATGAGGCAGGACCTCAAGGAACGATTAAAATTGCGCTTAAATACGATAGTCGTACAAAAGAACCGGCAATCCGCTCAATGAAACGAGTGAGTAAACCCGGCTTGAGAAAGTACGCAGGTACCGCTGATATGCCAAGAGTGTTGAACGGGTTAGGAATTGCAA
The DNA here is from genome assembly GCA_003564735.1 of Cryomorphaceae bacterium. Lineage (GTDB taxonomy): Bacteria > Bacteroidota > Bacteroidia > Flavobacteriales_G > Salibacteraceae > Salibacter. Next base: position 2,444 of record PXEK01000181.1, on the reverse strand, counting down.
TTTTATCGACTTCGAAAGGTGTCATTACAGATAAAGAAGCCCGCATCTACAATGTAGGTGGCGAAGTTCTTTGTTATATCTACTAAAAAACATTATTATGTCAAGAATAGGATTAGCGCCGGTTTCCATACCAAAAGGAGTAGAAGTTAAGGTTGAGAATGATATAGTGAAGGTTAAAGGCCCCAAAGGTGAGTTAACCGAAACACTATCAGGAGGTATTGCTGCCGCTGTAGAAGGTGAGACAATAACCTTTACAAGACCAGATGAATCTAAGCCCTCTAAAGCTAAGCATGGACTTTATAGAGCACTTATTCAAAACGCCGTTGTGGGCGTTTCTGAAGGGTATAAAGTTGAGATGGAATTGGTAGGGGTAGGTTATAGAGCCTCCGCACAAGGCCAAAACTTAGAACTATCTTTAGGTTTTTCTCACAACGTGGTTGTAGCTCTTCCAAAAGAGGTTAAAGTCGCCGCACAGATGGAAAGAGGTAAGAACCCTCAAATTGCTTTAGAGTCGCACGATAAACAGTTAATCGGTATGGTGGCTTCTAAAATTAGATCACTGAGAAAACCTGAACCTTACAAAGGAAAAGGTATCCGATTTAAAGGTGAACAGATACGTAGAAAAGCAGGTAAAGCTGCAGCAAAATAATTAAAGGTATGGCAGTAGCTCAAAAACTTAAAAGAAGAAACAAAATCAAGCGCAGAATCCGTCGTAACATTACGGGGACTGCCGAACGACCTCGTTTAACGGTTTATCGAAGTAATAAGGAATTTTACGCTCAAGCAGTGGATGATGTTAATAATAAGTCGCTTATCCAAGTTGGCTCATTAAACATGGACTCAGGAAAAACCCCGAGCAAAGTTGAACAAGCCAAAAAAGTGGGGGAAGCTTTTGCTAAAAAAGCTTCGGAAGCGGGAATTAGTAAAGTAGTATTTGATAGAAATGGTTACCTTTATCATGGCCGTGTTAAAGCTTTTGCTGACGCTGCTCGTGAGGCGGGACTTAAATTTTAATGCATTATGTCTAACGGAAATATTCAAAAAGTAAAATCGGGTGATATTGAGTTAAAAGATACACTCGTAGATATTAGAAGAGTTACGAAAGTAACAAAAGGTGGACGTGCATTTGGCTTTTCTGCAGTTGTGGTAGTAGGTAACGAAAGCGGAGTTGTAGGTCACGGAATGGGTAAGGCAAAAGAAGTGGCTACAGCCATTGCAAAAGCCGTGGATGCAGCGAAGAAAAATTTAATTCAGGTACCTATCATCAATAATACCTTACCGCACAGTCAAGTGGGTAAATACAGTGGTGCACACGTTTACATGCAACCGGCCTCTGACGGTACCGGTATTATTGCGGGAGGTGCCATGCGTGCTGTATTAGAGAGTGTTGGCGTTAAAGATGTATTGGCAAAGTCTAAAGGTTCATCTAATCCTGCGAATGTGGTTAAAGCTACAATCGACGGCCTTACGAAACTTAGAGATGCCGGCACAATTGCAGCGACGAGAGGAATTCCCATTAGTAAAGTTTATAACGGTTAATATATAGAGTGATGGCGAAGATTAGAATAACACAAAAAAAATCCGGAATCAAGAGACCGGCAGATCAAAAGGCGACACTCAAAGCTTTAGGATTGAAAAAAATCAACCAAACCGTAGAGCATGAGGAAACACCTCAAATCGCGGGTATGGTTAGAAAAATCAATCACTTATTATCTGTTGAAACTGTTTAAATATAATAGAAAATGAGACTACACGATATAAAACCGGCTAAAGGCGCCGTTAAACAGGGACGAAGAATAGGTAGAGGCGAGGGCAGCGGCTCGGGTGACACGGCAGGTCGTGGACATAAGGGTGCTAAATCTCGCTCGGGATACAGTAAAAAGCAGGGCTTCGAAGGTGGTCAAATGCCACTTCAAAGGCGTGTTCCTAAATTTGGATTCCACAGCAGAAATCGAGTTGAGTATAGAGTTTTTAACTTGGATAGAATTAGTGAAATAGCTGAGGCTAACAAGCTAGATACAATTACTCCAACTGTTTTAATGGAGAAAGGTATAATCAGATCCGGGCATCTTGTGAAGATTCTTGGAGATGGTGAATTATCTTCTAAACTAAATGTCGAAGCACATAAATTTTCCAAATCTGCTCAGAAAGCTATTGAGGAAAAAGGTGGTGAAGCAAAAACAATATAAGTAAATGAAGCGCTTTTTTGAGACTATAACGAACATTTTCAAAATTGAGGAACTGAGAGACAGAATCCTCATGACATTAGGTCTTATTTTGGTTTACCGCTTAGGTTCTTTCGTGGTTCTTCCCGGGGTTGACCCGATAGAATTGGAGAGGGTGTCTGAAGGTGCTACAGGTTTGGCTGCATTATTGAATATTTTTGCCGGTGGAGCGTTTTCCAGAGCTTCCATTTTTGCATTGGGTATCATGCCCTACATTTC
>PXEK01000094.1 GCA_003564735.1 Cryomorphaceae bacterium | reverse complement strand
GTGCATGCCCATGCCCATGCCGTATCCCATGCCCATGCCGAATCTGTTCATTCCCCATGGTCGCATGAAGGGATCATAACCCCACATTCCTCCACCACGCATCATGCCGTGTCGCATAAAAGGGTCGCCAAAACCTATGCCCATTCCCATCATTCCCATTCCGGGGCCGAATCCGCCGCCAAAACGACTGTAACCAATTCCCATACCCATATTGGTATATGGACTTATGCCTCTGTTGTACATTCCGGGATTATTGAAATTACCTCGAGATTGACCTCTTGAAAGTTCCTCTCGTGGAACTTGTCGAGCGTTAGGGTCATAATAGTCACCATCGCCGGCATCTGCTTGCGCGTCAAAATCAGAAAAACTGTGGTCGGCTGATGAAAAATAGATGTCATCAAATTCATAACCTCCTTGGGCAACAGGCCTTGAAGAGGAGCAAGAACTTAATGTAAATACTGCTGAAAACAGCAGAAAGACGGATATATAATTGAGGTACTTCATAACTACAAAATTAAAATATTCTCGGTGACCTCGCAAGAGGGTTTTATAACCAAAACAAGTTATACATTATATATATAACCCAAAAAACCATGCCGGGGTTCAGTTTATACCGTTTAAAAACATTAAAAACGATAGATTCTCCAAAAATGATAGTCTTTCGCGACGCTCATTTCCCGTTTTCATTACTTTTGCCCGCCTGTTGTAAACAAAGAAACCCCAGATATAAAGAACGTTTGATTTCGCGGTTAGTTCAGTAGTTTTGAGCCAATAATTGGTAAGCTATATTGAAAACTTTTATTGATCGTGCCTACAGGTGTTTACAACAACTTGAAATTGATAAGTACAAAATTTAGCGAAAACTTCCTTGACATAAAAAATTTATAATGGCAAAAGATTTTACAAAACGCTCTCAGGATTATTCCAAGTGGTACAATGAATTGGTGGTAAAAGCCGATTTGGCCGAAACTTCAGATGTAAGAGGGGCCATGATTATCAAGCCTTATGGTTTTGCTGTTTGGGAGAAAATGCAAGCCGAATTGGACAAAAAGTTCAAGCAAACAGGTCATCAAAATGCCTATTTCCCGCTTTTTATTCCCAAATCTTACCTGAGCAAAGAGGCCGATCACGTTGATGGTTTTGCTAAGGAATGTGCGGTTGTTACCCATTATCGTTTAAAAAATAGTGAAGACGGTAAAGGCGTTGTGGTTGACCCGAAAGCCAAATTAGAGGAAGAGCTTGTGGTGAGGCCCACTTCAGAAACCATTATCTGGAACTCTTTTAAAAAATGGATTAGGAGTTATCGAGATTTACCGGTCAAAATTAACCAATGGGCAAATGTGGTGAGATGGGAAATGCGTACGCGTTTATTCTTGAGAACCTCAGAGTTTTTATGGCAAGAGGGACATACGGCTCACGCTACTAAACAGGAGGCCGTTGAAGAAGCTGAGTTGATGCTTAATGTTTATGCTGATTTTGTTGAGAATTTCATGGCCGTTCCTGTTCTTAAAGGAATAAAAACAGAGAGCGAACGATTTGCCGGGGCACTGGAAACGTATTGCATTGAGGCGTTAATGCAGGACGGTAAGGCGCTTCAGGCCGGAACTTCTCATTTCTTAGGTCAAAATTTCGCAAAAGCTTTTGATGTAAAGTACGCCTCTAAAGAGGGGAATGAAGAGCTTGTTTGGGCTACTTCATGGGGCGTTTCTACCCGGCTTATGGGGGCTTTGATTATGACACATAGCGATGATCACGGACTGGTATTGCCACCTAAATTAGCTCCTATTCACGTGGCTATTGTACCCATTTACCGCAATGAGGAGCAACTTGAGGCCATATCAGAAAAAGCCAACGCCTTAAAATCTGAACTCGAAGCCAAGGGACTAACCGTAAAATATGACGATAGAGATACGTATAAACCGGGCTGGAAATTTAGCGAGTACGAGTTCAAGGGTGTACCGCTAAGGATTGCCATTGGGCCTAAGGATTTGGAAAAGGGAACGGTAGAGTTGGCTCGACGCGATACTCTCACCAAAGAGTTTGTTGATTACAATGAGGTGAGTCAAAAGGTTTTTACGCTACTTGATGAAATCCAACAGTCGCTGTACGATCGAGCATTGAAATTCAGAGAGGATTCAACCCAAACCGTTAATAATTGGGACGAGTTTAAAGCAGCCGTTAAAAAAGGAGGTTTTGTAAATGCATATTGGGACGGAACTGCCGAAACCGAAAACAAAATTAAGGAACTCACCAAGGCTACCATTCGCTTGATGCCGCTTGACAGTAAAGCTAATGCCGAGCAGGGAGAATGTGTTCTTACCGGGAAAAAGACGAACCTACTTGTTACATTTGCTCGTGCTTATTAATTTTAAGTTGCTATGGAAACGAAAAGAGACAAGATTTACGATTTATTTAAAACCAGTTCATGCACCAAACAGGACGTGTTTCAGGTGACGGGTGAAGTATTCGATGAAATAAAATCTGTCCTGCAAAATATCGCTGAGGAGTACGCTAAGCACGTGGGCGAGGTAGATGAGCGCGTGAAAATCGAATACAGCAGTGAAAGTCCTTATCGTGCTCAAATACAGTTTGGAGGTGATTTGCTTGTTTTTCAAATGCATACAAATGTTTTTTCGTTTGAAAAAGAGCATCATATTTGGAAAACGAGTTACGTTAAAGAAGATGAATCAAGAGTATATTGCGGTATTATTAACGTCTATAATTTTTTGGCCGACAGCTTTAAGTTCGGCAGGTTAAACGATGCCGGCTATTTGGTTTCACGCCTTTTCGTCAATAGGGAAAAACACTTTTTTGTAGAGGGTAAAAAGGAGCTTAACTATCTGTTTAATAATTTTGTAGATGGTAAGTTGACCCATGAGGTGATGACTGATATTATTGAAAGTTCCATCCTGTACGCTATAAAATTTGAATTGCAAACTCCGCCTTTCGCTAATATGGAAAGAATTAGCGTGAATCAAATGAACCAACTCTCTCAAAATAACAATTTAGGTACCGATAAGCAGCTGGGCTTTAGGCTCAAAGGCAACATTAATATGGAATAGTTTTTTGGTCAGAACCAACTCCGGCATCTACGAATTTTCGGAGCCGGTGGGAATTTTACGGCTCTTTAATTTTTTGTCGTGCCTTGGTTAAATCTTCAGATGTATCAACAGCAACGGCCTCATGAGGAGTAACGGCCACATATATTTCTCCATCGTTTTCAAGAAATCGATTTTGTTCCAGTTTTTCGGCTAATTCCAAAGGGCTTGGTTTCATTTGTGAGAATCTATCGAGCGCATCATAAGTATAGCCGTAAATGCCTATGTGCTTAAAAATGGCGGTTTTTGATAAATCTAACTGAATTTCATCTCGAACGTTTGGGATTAAAGATCGAGAAAAATAAAGCGCTTTATCACCCGTAGATTTGGTCACGTAAACGTTTCCCACATTTTTCAGTTTTTCTCTATTTGTTATACGGTACGCCAAGGTTCCCATCTCACAGTTTTTCTTCAGGAACAAATCCTTCAAAAGTTGAAGAGATTCACCCTCAATAAAAGGCTCATCACCTTGAATATTAATTACAACATCAAAGGAGGTGTCGAGTTGTGATGAAATGATGTTGCATGCTTCCAAACACCTGTCGGTTCCCGATTCATGTTCGGTTGAGGTCATGACCACGTTACCTTTAAATTTTTGTACTTCATGAAAAATGCGCGAATCATCTGTAGCCACATATAAATGATTGAAGTGCGGTAAGCATCTTTGGTACACGCGTTCTATCATCGTTCGCGATCCTATTTTAGCCAGCGGCTTGCCCGGTAACCTCGTAGAAGCATATCGCGCGGGGATAATACCCAGAAATACTTTGTTATTGGTACTCATTATTTTGGCGCTTTATACATGAGGTAAAGTGTTATTCCGGTGTATAAAAAATTGGGAAACCAAACGCCCATAAACGGATTGAGGTCGGTTTGCTCCACATAAACGAACGACATTTGACTAAACAGTATATATGAAAAGCAAAGGAGAATTCCCAGTCCCAAATGCATACCCAATCCCCCTCGTATTTTTCTGCTTGCAATGGAGTACCCCATAAGGGTGAGGATGAGAGAAGCAAAAGGAAAGGCTAACCGTTTATGGCGTTCTACTTCGTAACTGCTTATGCGATCACTCCCTTTAAATTTTTCACGTTCAATATACTCTCCCAGCGCTTTTTGGTTCATGGTTTCCACATTGTTTAGCCAATATTTAAAATCACGAGGGGTAATGGTGAGGGTAGTATCTAATCGTTTACCGGATGATAAACGCTCAGTACCGTTTTCAATTTCTCTCACCACATAATCCTTAATTTGCCATTGGTGTTGCGCAGAGTCCCAGTTCGCAAAATTTGAAGTGAGCTTATAATTCAGTTCTTTGTCTTCAAAACGCTCAATAGAGAACTTGTAGGCCGTATTTTTATCGGCATTAAAACTGTAGAAGTAGGCAAAAATATCCGGTTCAATTTGAACATGAATATTTTGCGCTCTAAATACCTTCGGGTTTCTCAAGTACCTGTTTTCAAAATCAATTCGCACCTTGTTGGCCTCGGGAATAACGTAAAAGGTCATGAGTACATTTCCACCAAAAATTACAGCTGCTACCACCATGTAAGGCAAAAGAAGTCGGTAAAAACTAACCCCCCCCGAAAAAGTGGCCACAATTTCGCTGTTTGAGGCCATTTTTGAGGTGAAAAAAATAACCGAGATAAAAACGAAAAGAGCGTTGAATTGATTGATCAAAAAAGGCACAAAGTTGAGGTAGTACTTTACGGCAATATCCCAAACGCTAACTTCATCGGCTCTTTCATGTGTGAAGTCATCAATTTTTTCAGAGATGTCAAACACAATAATGATAAAAGCCAGAAGCAAAATGGAAAAGAAGTAAGTGCTTAAAAACTTCTTTATGATGTAAAGGTCTATTTTTTTGACCACTCTAATGCGTCTTAAGGTTCTGCGTTTTCAGTGTAAAAGGAATATGGGTTCTTAAGACGGTTTTCTTTTTAAAATAAGCACCGTGTACCCGAATTTCCTTCTATTTCTTTCGTGAAATTATGATGCAAAGTTACGAAATAGTGCGGGTAGATAATGTAGGTACATACAATTAAAGCCAAAGCTGTTTTTACTGTTTGCACCATGGCAAACTATTTTTGTATTGCGTTGTTGAACTCTCTCATGTATAATTTTATACTTTTGGCGGCTCGTTTAAAGAGTGTTTTTTCATTTTAAAATTCAGAATAATCCGCAATGCGGGTAATTCAAATTCACAATATATATGTCATATTTATTTACTTCAGAATCAGTAAGCGAAGGTCATCCCGATAAGGTGGCCGATCAAATATCAGATGCTATTTTAGACTATTTCTTAGCCTTCGATCCGGATTCGAAAGTAGCATGCGAAACGTTGGTTACTACCGGGCAGGTGGTACTGGCAGGAGAGATTAAATCCTCGGTGTACATCGATGTACAAGAGGTTGCCAGGGAGGTGATTAAGAATATAGGATACACAAAAGATGAGTATAAGTTCTCTGCCGATTCATGCGGGGTTTTAACGGCATTGCACGAGCAATCGCAGGATATTAATCAAGGGGTTGACCGCGGCTCGATTGATGAGCAGGGAGCCGGTGACCAAGGAATGATGTTTGGTTACGCTACTAATGAAACCAAAAATTACATGCCGTTGGCGTTGGACTTATCTCATAAAATACTCAAGGTTTTATCTGAGGTTCGAAAAAAAGGCGACCAAATGACGTATTTGCGTCCCGATGCTAAAGCTCAGGTAACCATTGAGTACAGCGATGATAATCGCCCAAAAAGCATAAAGTCTATTGTGCTTTCAACGCAGCACGATGAATTTTCGAATGAAGAAGAAATGAGGCAAACCGTTAAAGGAGATTTACTGAAACATGTTATGCCCGAGGTGAAAAACAGGTTAGATAGTGATGAGCTGAGAAACCTCCTCAATGACCAAATAACGTATTTCATTAATCCCACAGGTAACTTTGTGATTGGAGGTCCGCACGGCGATGCCGGTTTAACGGGTCGCAAAATCATAGTGGATACTTACGGAGGAAAAGGTGCTCACGGTGGTGGTGCTTTCTCGGGCAAAGACCCCAGTAAAGTAGATCGTTCTGCCGCCTATGCAGCTCGACATATAGCTAGAAATATGGTGGCCGCAGGAATTGCCGATGAAATGTTGGTTCAAATCAGTTACGCCATAGGTGTGGTTGAGCCTATGGGCGTTTTTGTAAATACTTACGGAACGTCAAAAGTAAACATGACCGACGGTGAAATAGCCGTGAAGATTCAAGAGTTGTTTGATTTGCGTCCGGGTCATATTGAAAAGAATTTGAAGCTCAGAAACCCAATTTACGGACTCACTGCCGCCTACGGTCACATGGGTAGGGAAAGCTTTGAAAAAGAGGTTTCATTTGTTCGTCACGGAGATGCGGGTAAAGAAGTAAAAAAACAAAGGGTTGAATTTTTTACATGGGAAAAAGAAGATCGAGTTGATGATATTCGCAAGGAATTCGGATTGTCTTAATTAGCCTCCACAGCCGCTGTTGGGGTTCGGTCAAACTTGAGTCCGACAGATTTTGCGTAAATCACCGTTAAAACTCCGGCCAAAACGTCTGCCGCGGGAAAAGCCAACCAAATGCCGGTGAGACCCAAATAAAGGGGCAGGATCAACACTAACGGAATCAGGAAAAATCCCTGCTTTGATAAGGACAACACCATAGCAGGTGTTGTTCTACCAATGGCCTGGTAGTAGGCACCACCGATAAAGTTCACGGCGATAAGCGGCATAGCCAGAAAACTCATGCGCACGGCGGGAACGCTTACCTCAATTAATTCGGCGTCTGTAGTAAAAACGCTCACTATGTACGGGGTAAAAATCATAATCAAGCTAAAAACAATAAACGCCACAGTAGTTGCACTGCCAATGGAAAGTTTGATGAGTGTTTTTACGCGATCAAAAAGTTGAGCACCGTAATTGTAACCTGCCAATGGTATAAAGCCTTGGGTAATTCCCAAAACCGGGAAGTTGGTAAACAGCATTAAGCGATTAATAATTCCATAAATGGCCAAAGCTTGCTCACCGCCGTAGGTAAATAATGAATTGTTGAGCACTATGGCCAACAAACTGATGGTACTTTGTCTAACAAAAGTCACTGATCCTAACGAGGCCGTTTCTCGAATAATGTTTGAAACCGGCTTAAAACATGACGGACTGAACACCAATTGAGATTTGCCTCTTATGAAAAATAAAGCCGTGTAACAAGCTGCACCAATATAAGAAATTAAGGTAGCGTAGGCCGCACCCGCGATACCCATATCAAAAACAATAATCAACAGCGGGTCAAGAATTAAATTGACAACGGCAGGGATAAACAATGTGAACATTGCGAGTTTTGGGAAACCCTCGGCACGAATTACGTAATTACTCATAATCGCCCAGGCCAAAAGCGGTACCGAGGGTAGAATAATGACAAAGTAAGTTACCGCCGGGTCTAAAACTTCTCCCTTCCCTCCAAAAAGTAAAATTACGGGTTCTAAAAAGAATAATCCGATAACGGTGAGCAGAACG
>PXEK01000131.1 GCA_003564735.1 Cryomorphaceae bacterium | reverse complement strand
CCGGCATAAGTTTCAACTTTTCGGGCAATTACGAAAACCAAGTTCGCGCCGAGGAACGCCTATCCTACGTAGTGCCCGCGGTCCTTATCATCATTTTCATCATTTTGTACTTGCAATTCCGCTCCGTTCCCGTATCCCTCATGGTATTTACGGGCGTTGCCGTAGCCTTTAGCGGCGGCTTTATCCTCATTTGGCTGTATGGAATGCACGGGTTTATGGACTTCTCGCTCTTTGGTCAAAATCAGCGACAACTGTTCAATATCACCACGGTAAATCTAAGTGTGGCCGTTTGGGTTGGCTTCATTGCGCTATTTGGTATAGCTACTGATGATGGAGTACTTATGGCTACTTACTTAAATCAAACATTTAAGAAAAGTAAATTTAAAAACAGCAGGGATGTTCGGGAGGCGGTAGTGAAAGGAGCCTTAAAACGCATCAGACCGGCGGCCATAACCTCGGCCACCACGCTCATTGCATTGCTGCCCGTCATCACATCCACGGGTCGCGGTGCAGATATCATGATACCTATGGCCATTCCCGCATTCGGTGGTATGATCGTAGCCTCGGTGAGCTGGTTTACCGTGCCCGTTTTATACGAAATTATAGAACAAATCAAACTGAAAAACAAAGCAAAACAATAGATTATGATACATCAACCGTTTAAAATGTTTTTGGTCAGAACCCCAAACCTTTGCGCTACGCTGTGTACGCTGATGTTGTTGGTTTCCGGCCCGTGGAATTCCGTTAAGGCTCAACCTTTGGAAGACCTTCAAAAAGAAGCTGCCGAGCAGCATCACTCGCTTCAAGCGGCTTATCACAGGTTTGAGGCCTCTGTGCAGCGCGCCGAGGGCTCGGGCGTACTTCCCGACCCCACATTTTCATTCAAGTATTTCATTTCCCCTATCGAAACACGGGTAGGGGCGCAGCGCGCGGGAGTTTCGTTGGCGCAACAGTTTCCGTGGTTCGGAAAGTTGAAAACCGATAAAAAAGCGGCGGCGTATCAGGCTGAGGCGCAGTACGCCGAGTTTGTGGATTTGCGCAATCGCATTTTTACCGAGGTGGCCGAAGCTTACTATATTTTGGCAGCTACGGATGAGCGTATTTTAGTGAGTGAGGAAAACATCAAGCTGTTGCACTCCATCAAGAATATTACGGAAACCAACTTTAGTAACGACCGCTCATCGCTTACGGATGTGCTCCGACTCGAAATTGCGATTGAACAGGCCCGGACCGACCTCAAACTGTTGAGAGAACAGCGACAAACCGATTTGTACATCCTCAACAAGGCGATGCACCGCGAGGAAATAAGAGAAGTTAGAGCCTTTTTCCCCGAAGAAATGCCCGAAGTTACTACTGAACCCACAAAAGGCGAGCACCCCACGGTGAAAGCGGCTGAAATGCGACGGAATGCCGCCAATGCCGCTGTGGAGTCGGCTCAAAAAAGCGGTAAACCCAACATCGGTTTAGGGTTGGACTATGTGTGGTTGAGCGAGCGCCCGGATATGCCCGATTTAAAAGACAATGGCCGAAATGTAATCATGCCGATGGTATCGCTCAGCCTTCCTATTTACCGCAAGCGCGTGAAATCAGCCGTTAGGGAGCAGCAGCTTTTGGCAGAATCATACCAAGATGAGATGGCTGCCGCGGAGTTTGGTTTGGGTTCTGACCAAAACAGAACCACATTTGAGCTCAATAAAAGCAGAACGTACCTCGATTTGTATGAGCGTCAGGTGCGCGAAACCGAGAAGGTGATGGAGCTGCTGACCGTGAAATTCAGCAACACGGGCAGTGATTATACGCAATTGTTGGAGGTGCGGCGTGAGCTTTTGCGTTACAACGAGCTGGAGATTGACGCACGGAAAAATTATTTTACTCAATTAGCTGCCATGCAGTACTTAACGGCAACCTACAAAAAATAAGAGATATGAAAAATTTGAAGAAATACGGTATTGGGTTAATTCTGATTGTTTTAGGGGTTTTAATCGGTTATTACACGGCACCCGCGGGTGCTGACGATCACGCCGATCATGCGGCGGGGGAATCGAAAAGCACCATGTGGACGTGCTCAATGCACCCAAGTGTGATGCAAGATGAGCCGGGGTTGTGTCCGTTGTGTGAAATGGACCTTATTCCGGCCGATGATGCCGGTGGCGGCGACGCCGACTTCCAAGGTATCGAGATGAGTGAACACGCTGTTGCATTGGCGAAGGTGCAGACGTCTAAAGTTAGGTATTTGCTCCCTCAAAAGGCGGTGAGATTGAACGGTAAAATAGAAGAAGCTGAAAATGCAGACCGGCAACAAGCCGCTCACTTCGAGGGGAGAATAGAGGAGATGAGGGTGAGAGAAACGGGACAAACCGTCAATAAAGGTCAGGTCGTGGCGGTACTTTATGCCCCGTCATTGATGTCGGCACAACGCGAGTTGCTCGAGGCCTATGAAAGTAGGGAAGAAAGAGAGAGTTTGTACAAAGCGGCCCGACAAAAACTGAAAAACCGAAAAATCACCGATGAGCAAATTGACGAAATCATAAATCGCGGTAAAGCCACCGAGTTTATGCCCTTGCTTGCCGACGCTAGCGGCGTGGTAACCGAACGACTCGTAAATGAGGGGGATTACCTGACAAAAGGGCAAAACCTGTACACCGTAAACAGTAGAGAGCAAGTTTGGGCCATTTTTGATGTGTATGAGGAAGACTTTTCGTTTGTAAACAGAGGCGATTCCGTAACGTTCACCTTAAAATCACTGCCCGGCGAGGAGTTTTCGGGCGCCATCACCTTTATAGACCCCGAAATCAATGAAGATACGCGCACCGTTAAGGCGAGAGTAGTGGTGAACAATCCGAGCGGCAAGCTATACCCCGGCATGTTGGCCACCGGCACGGCTCAAGTGAAACTCGTAAACGAGGAAGTGCCTGCTATACCGTCAAGCGCCGTATTGTGGACGGGTGAACGCTCGCTAGTGTATGTTCGTGTAGATAAAGACAAGAACAAATTTGAGCCACGGCAGGTGAAACTGGGATCACCGCTTGGCGACGGCTACATAGTAAAATCAGGATTAAAAGAAGGCGAGGAAATTGTGACCAACGGGGCATTTAGCGTAGATGCGGCCGCTCAATTGGCAGGTAAACCCTCCATGATGAACGATTATGATGGAACTAGGGAAAAGCCCTTTGCCTTGAGCGCTAACGCGAAGAAACAAATGAACGATTTTTTCGAGGCTTATCTCACGTTTAAAGACGCATTGGTGGAGACCGATTTTGAGACTTCAAAAGAACAGTTGCAACACATGAAAAGCAGTTGGGAGCAGGTAAACATGAATATTTTCGAAGGCGCAAGCGGAAGGTATTTGAAGCGCAAGGGCGAATCGCTAAACGCATCGATGAATAAAATGCGAAGAGCGGGAGATATTGCCGATTTACGAACCGAATTTAAAGCGTTTTCGGAAGAGGTGCTGCACCTCGCCGACCGTTTTCCTGTCGGGCGTACCTTCTACAAACAGTATTGTCCGATGGCTGACGACGACAGAGGAGCGTATTGGCTCAGTGGAGAGAAGCGCGTTGCGAATCCGTATTATGGGGATGAGATGTTGCGTTGTGGAACGAGTGATAAGATTGTGAATTGATTTTTGAATTGGTGCGTGAAGAACTCTTGCGGGTTATAGGAGTTTAATCTTGTAAATTTAACTACTTTCGAACCTTCAAAACAGAAGAAATGAGTACAAACGAATCAACCCCCGATAAGTCTTCAAAAGATGAATCTGTAACCCCGATTCAGCAACATGAATCAACCGAAGCGTCTCCCGAAAAACCGCAAGCAGAAACTGAAAACACCGCACCCGAGCAAAAGGAACTGCAGTCGGTAGCCGAGCAAATGAAAAGCGAGATCGCGAAAGTACTCATCGGTCAAGAAAAAACCGTTGATTTACTGCTCGCCGCGCTTTTAACCAACGGTCATGTGCTGCTCGAAGGCGTTCCCGGGATTGCTAAAACACTCATGGCTCGACTCCTGTCACAAACGCTGGATGCCGACTTTTCCCGAATACAATTCACACCGGACCTTATGCCCGCCGATGTTTTGGGTACAAACATTTATAACATGAAAAACTCAACCTTTGAGTTTAGTCCGGGCCCCATATTCGGCAACGTGGTACTTATTGATGAAATCAACCGTTCGCCGGCCAAAACGCAGGCCGCACTGTTCGAGGTGATGGAAGAACGACAAATCACCACCGACGGTACCACCCGAAAAATGGAGTTCCCCTTTTTTGTGATCGCCACCCAAAACCCGATCGAGCAGGAGGGAACCTACCAACTTCCCGAAGCACAGTTGGACCGCTTTACCTTTAGGTTGCGTCCGCATTACCCCTCATACGAGGAGGAAGTCTCCATACTCGAACGTTTTAAATCCGGCGATTATTCCAACGCCAAAAAGCCGCTCAAACCCGTAATTGATAAAAAACGATTGCAGGAATTGCAGCAATTGGTTTACCAAGTGCACATCGAAAAAAGCTTGATAGAATACATAGCGAAAATCGTCACCGCCACACGTCAATCGGGCGATTTATTTTTGGGAGCCTCGCCACGTGCCTCGCTTGCCATGCTTCACACATCCAAAGCCGTTGCGGCCTTGCAGGGGCGCGACTACGTAATTCCGGACGATATCAAATTCACGGCCGTTCCCGTGCTCAACCACCGCCTTATTTTAAGTCCGGACAAGGAAGTTATCGGCGTACAAATTGACGAAGTTATTGATGCCGTAATCAGTAAAGTAGAAGTCCCTCGATAAATGCGCCTACTGCAAAGCATATACTTGGCCGATAGGTTTTTTTATGCCGGTGCGGCGGTCATCGTACTCTACGTTTTGAGTTTTTATTGGTCGCCGGTCATCTATTTAGGTCACCTCACCGGCGGCGTGCTTTTGGTTTTGTGCGGGATGGATATTTATTTTTTGTTCAGAACCCCAAGCCCTCTGCAAGGTCAGCGCATACTCCCCGAAATCGTTACCCTCAACGATGAAATTACGGTTCTGATCAAAACAGAAAACAAAACCGATACACCCTTTGGAATTGAGCTGTTGGATGAACCTCCGTATCAAACCCAACTGAGAGACCTACACATTAATTTTGACCTCAAACCCGGCGAAAAAGCCGAATCGACATACACTATTAAGCCAAAGGTGAGAGGCGCTTACGATTGGGGCGATATCAACTACTTTATCAGCTCCCGATTGGGTTTGATTACGCGAAAATTTACAGTTCCTAAACAAGTGATTACCAAAGTATTCCCCAGTATTATTCAAATGCGCAAAGCCGAGCTCATTGCCGTAAATCAAAACGCCGTTATACCCGGTTTAAAACGCATGCGCAAAATAGGGGAGAGCATGGAGTTTGAGCAAATTCGCAATTACGTGCGGGGAGATGACTACCGCCGAATCAACTGGAAAGCCACAAGCCGAATGCATGAACTGAGGATGAACACCTACCGCGATGAGCGTTCGCAAAGTATATATTCCGTTATCGATACCGGGCGCAATACAGCGGGAACGTTTAATGAAATGTCGCTAATGGATTACGCCGTGAACTCGGCACTTGCCATATCCAATGCCGCGTTAAAAAAAGAAGACCAAGCCGGACTCATCACCTTTAATCACACCGTTGACACCGTGATTGACGCAAGCTCGAGGCGTATTCAAATACCGGCCATACTCAACGCGCTTTACGCCGTAAACAATACCGGAACCGAGTCGAGTTTTGACATGTTGTACACCACCGTTAAAAGGAGAGCGAAACAACGCAGTTTGTTGATGATTTACACCAACTTTGAACATTCGGGGAGTTTGAAAAACCAACTTAACGCTTTACGCAGTTTAGCGCGCCGACACGTAGTTGTGGTTGTGTTGTTTGAAAACGTTCCCGTTAAAGAATTAGCGTCCAAACCCGTAGAGACCGTAAAGCAAATTTACACGCGCACCATAGCCGAGGATCAGCTATTGGAGAAAAGCTTGATGGTAAATGAACTCCGCAATTACGGCATTCAAACCGTGGTCACCACCCCCGAAAACCTCACCATCAACACCCTAAACAAGTACTTGGAATTAAAAGCCAAACGGTTGATTTAGGGGGCGAGGGATTAGGAACAGAAAAAGAGAAAAGAAGAGCCGGGAGACTCCTGTAGAATTAGATAAGGCGTCATCAATTTATTGATTCATCCATTGATTTTTAGGGTAGCTTTCACACACAGCTCGGGAAGGCTCATCGCGCGTCCATGATATCAATCCTCCAACTTTTTAAAACATAAAAAAGGCGACTTGCAAACTGCAACTCTTGAAATTGAGTATGCGGCTTATAAATCGCCTTGAATTTTAAAGTCCGTAAGGACCTAATGTATGTAATTGAAGTGACCCGGTTTAACCGATCCGGATACAACTTAAACTCGTGCCTGCTGTCGGGCTTTGTCTTTATCTTTTTGGTTGATTTTACTCAAATGCCTTTTAGCGCGATCGTAAAGTTGTTGAGCCGCTGAAACGAACGATTCTGCCGTTTGCTCCATAAATAAATCTTCACCCGGTAAAAAAATTCGGATTTGAACTTGTTTGTTTTCATCTCTATTTTGAACCTGAAGCGATTTCAGGTAAATATCGGCCTTTACAATTCTATCGTGGTAGGTCGTCAATTGATCAAACATCTCGTCCATGTGATTGATCAAATCTTTGCTCGCATTGAAATTTACGGGCTCAATAGTCTTATCCATATTCAATCTCTTTTTAAGGTTAATAAATCGTACGTGCACAAATATATTAAAATCTCCCTGAAATAAGCACTTTACCGCTTCGTAATTTTTCCCAAAAGAGTTTAGCAAGATTTAGTATGCCTAATAATATCAAGGGCTCTTTTCTAGAATAGAAATGGAACCTTTCATCGGTTTTTATTGAATTTTTAGGGTTATCCTTTTAAATGTCGTAGTAATGGATTTGAAGAGCCGGTAACGGTTTTTCCCTTGTTCAATAAAACACTTCCCCTTTAATCACACATAGACAAATAAAACCTTAATTATCTGCCTGTAAGCATATTATAAAAATCAACCATTGAAGTTCTAAAGAATCTCCTTCCTTTTTTCCCGGATGAACCGACCGAAGGGAGCTCACGAACACCTTTAAATTTATATACGGTATGAGTAACCGGGCGCAGCGAGCTCACGAACACCTTTGAAGTTTTAAATGGTGAGTAACCGACCGAAGGAAGCTCATGAGCACCTTTTAAATCAATTATTTAGCGAATAAAAAAGAAAGAACCGATCGAAGGGAGCTCACGAATACCTTTAAATTTATATTCGGTATGAGTAACCGAGCGCAGCGAACTCATGAACTCTTTTAAAGTTCTTGTTTTGTGAACGAAAAAACACTGTGACATATAAGATGCAATCGGAACGCCGCATATTTGTTTCTTTTTTCGTTCGTTTTTGTCTTGAAACAACCGACCGGAGGGAGCTCATGAGCACCTCTTAAATCAATTATTTAGCGAATAACCGACCGGAGGGAGCTCACGAACACCTTTGAAATTTTTAATTGTGAGTAAAAAGAACCAACCGAGCGCAGCGAGCTCACGAATACCATTAAAATTAATTTGGGATGAGTAACCGAGCGCAGCGAGCTCATGAACACCTTTAAAATGTACACAATATGCGAATAAAAAGTTCAAGGACTTCCGGAGGCAAATACCGATAGAAAATTAGCGAAATCAAAGATTTCTGATTTTCTAATCGGTACCGTGTATT
>PXEK01000287.1 GCA_003564735.1 Cryomorphaceae bacterium | reverse complement strand
TATCAACGTCACCACCATCGGCCTTAATGGCTTCAAGCATTTCAATTACCGCCTGATTTGCTCCACCGTGTAAAGGTCCCCACAAAGCATTGATGCCCGCGGAGATAGATGCGTATAAACTGGCATGTGATGAACCTACAATACGTACCGTTGAGGCTGAGCAGTTTTGCTCGTGATCGGCATGTAGTATCAGTAACTTATCCAAAGCATCGGCCACAACGGGGTCCACCTCGTAATCTTCTGCCGGCACCGCAAACATCATTTTCAAGAAGTTCTCGGTGTAGTTCAAAGAGTTATCGGGATAATTTACCGGATGACCCTGTTCATTTTTGTATGCCCAAGCCGCCATAGTGGGTAATTTCGCCATAATTCGAGAAATACTCAAATTCACGGCATCCCAAGATCGATTGGGGTCTAATGATTCAGGGTAAAATGCAGTCATTGAACAAACCAGAGAAGACAGCACGCCCATTGGGTGAGCATTAGAGGGAAAGCCCTCTAAAATTTTACGTACATCTTCGTGAATCATTGTGTGCTGCTGAATGTCTTTGGCAAACGAATCATACTGCTCTTTAGTAGGTAGTTCACCATTTACCAACAGATAAGAAACTTCGAGAAAATTAGATTTTTCAGCTAAGTCTTCAATAGAGTAACCTCTATATCGTAAAATACCGTTTTCACCGTCAAGGTAAGTAATACCGCTGCTTGTTGAACCTGTGTTTTTAAATCCGGGATCTAGAGTAATTACGCCCGACTGACCACGTAATTTGGAAATATCGATTCCTATTTCATTTTCAGACCCTTCTACGAGAGGGAGTTCAAACGTTTTGCCGTTCACCTTAATTTCTGCGTTGTTTGCCATTTCTTATTGTTTTCTTGGTTTACTAAATCTCGAGACAGTTCTCTTTATTTTGCGTCGCGAATATACTAAATCGGGTTGTATTAAAGTAGTTAATAAGCGTTAACCCTTTAATATACTTTCCCCGGGATAAACAGCAAGACTTCCCAATTGTTCCTCTATTCTCAGTAGTTGGTTATATTTAGCCATTCGGTCAGATCTGGATCCTGAACCTGTTTTGATTTGTCCGGTATTCCAAGCTACGGCCAAGTCGGCAATAGTGTTATCCTCAGTCTCTCCGCTGCGGTGCGAAATAACTGATGTAAATTTATTGCGGTGAGCCAAATTCACTGCGGCGGCAGTCTCGGATAATGTTCCTATTTGATTTACTTTTACAAGAATAGAATTTGCGGCATTTTCGTCAATACCCTTTTTCAATCGTTCGGTATTGGTTACAAACAAATCATCACCTACGATTTGTGAATGTTCACCAAACTTTTTTGTCATTAATGCGAATCCCTTCCAGTCATCCTCAGCACATCCGTCTTCAATAGAAAAAATCGGGTACTTATTGACCCAGGTTGCCCAGTAATCGACCATTTCCTCAGTAGTAAGCTCTCTATTATCACTTTTATGAAAGCGATATACGCCGGACTTTTCGTCATAAAATTCAGATGCTGCGGGATCCAGTGCAATAACAAAATCTTCACCCGGCTTGTAACCTGCCTTTTCTATCGCCTTCAACACGTACTCAACAGCTTCTTCATTAGATTGAAGGTTAGGCGCGAAACCACCTTCATCTCCAACGTTAGTAGATAGCCCCGCTTTTTTTAATACCGATTTCAAGTTGTGAAACACTTCAACGCCCCATCGTAAACCTTGACTGAATGATTCTGCACCTACGGGCATTACCATAAATTCTTGAAAGTCTATCTTATTATCGGCGTGTGAACCACCATTCAGAATATTCATCATAGGTACGGGGAGAGTTTGTGCGGATGCACCTCCCAAATAACGGTAAATTGGCAGCCCGTGATCATAAGATGCCGCCCGCGCCACGGCCATCGAAACCCCCAAAATAGCGTTTGCCCCTAAATTGGCTTTGTTAGGTGTGCCGTCAAGTTCAATCATAGCTGCATCGACTCCTGCCTGATCACTCACATCAAAACCGTGTAGGTGCTCATTAATGACACTGTTCACATTGTGCACCGCTTTTTCGACTCCTTTACCCAGAAAAACAGCTTTATCATTATCTCTGAGTTCGACGGCTTCATGCACCCCTGTGGAGGCTCCCGACGGAACTGCGGCCGAAGCAATATTTCCGGCAGTGGTAATAACATCAACCTCAACGGTTGGGTTACCTCGACTATCTAGTATTTGTCTTGCATGAATTTTAGCTATTTGGCTCATAAAAACCGTTTTATTAGTTATTTAATTAAAGAAATAAAATCATCAAAAAGGTATCTGGAATCGTGAGGGCCTGCCGATGCTTCGGGATGATATTGAACCGAAAAAACCGGTTTATCCTTGAGTCGTATTCCCTGAACGGTATTGTCATTCAGATGCTTGTGAGTTATTTGAATGGCTTCATTTTCATTTACCGACTCCCTTGTCACAACAAAGCCATGGTTTTGGGATGTGATTTCACCATTTCCGGTAATCAGATTTAAGACGGGGTGATTAATACCTCTATGCCCGTTAAACATCTTCTCGGTTTTGAGATTTTGCGACAAAGCCAATAGTTGATGTCCTAAACAAATTCCAAAAACGGGTAGTCCTGCATTAACTATTTCTCTCACCCCAAGAATGGAATTTTTCATCGCTCCGGGATCCCCGGGGCCGTTTGAGAGCATAAAGCCTTGGGCTCCCCAGTCCAACATTTCTTTTAACGGCGTGGTATAAGGAAAAACTCGCACATGGCACCCTCGTTCAGCTAAACATCGAGCAATGTTCGTCTTAACGCCATAATCAACTAGAGCAATCTTATACTTTCCGGAAGTGTTAAAATCAAAAGGCTTTTTCGTGGTAACTTGGTCTGCCAAGATTAAGCCTTCCATTGAAGGCACACGATTCAACTCAGTTTTAAGATCTTCAATACTTTTATCTTCCTCACTACTGATAATGCAGTTCATTGCACCTTTATCACGAATATGCGTAACGAGTGCTCGCGTGTCAATATCAGATATCGCGACAACCCTGTTTTTTTCCAAATACTCTTGCAGCCCTTCATT
Organism: Cryomorphaceae bacterium; assembly: GCA_003564735.1. Lineage (GTDB taxonomy): Bacteria > Bacteroidota > Bacteroidia > Flavobacteriales_G > Salibacteraceae > Salibacter. The sequence continues at coordinate 4,806 of PXEK01000287.1, read as the reverse complement.
GGCCGATTCTCTGGAGAAGATATCGGAGAACTTCTTACATACCAAACCCGAAATTTTTACGGAATCGGATTCCACCTCTGCCTGAGCAGTACCGTAATTTCCGATATGAGAGGTGGTCATTACGATGATCTGCTTTAAATAAGATGGGTCGGTAAAGATTTCTTGATACCCGGTCATACCGGTATTGAAAGCAATTTCGCCATGAGTTGTACCTTGAAAGCCTGCGGCATTCCCTCTGAAGATTGTGCCGTCTTGTAATAAAAGAACAGCCTTTTTCTTCTCATTATATCGCATAATTGGTCTGATTAGATGTAAAAATATCAGTTTACAAAAGTAGGCACAAAAAAAAAGGGACACGTTAAAAACGTATCCCTTTTGCATCTGAGTTTATAAAAAGTTATTCACCTTTTTTGTCTTCTTTCTTATCCTCCGACTTGTTGTCTTTGGTCTCCTTGGGCTTTGGAGCTTCGGAAGCCTGAGCTGCTTTCTTATCTTCAGTCTTTTCAGAAGAGGGTTTCGCACTCGCCTCTTTTTTCTCCTCAACCGGTGTGGCTTCAGCCTGCTTTACAGATTCATCTGTTGTTTTGTTTTGGCTTTCCTGTGCGCCGGAAGCAGCAGCATCTGAAGACTTCTTACGTCTTCTTCTTCTCTTTTTACCTGCGCCTGACTGTTTCTCTTTGGGGTTGTACATTTCATTGTAGTCAACCAACTCAATCATGCACATTTCGGCACTGTCACCCAATCTAAAACCGGTTTTAATAATACGAGTGTATCCTCCGGGTCGATCAGCTACTTTAGGCGCTACTTCACGGAAAAGCTCCGAAACAGCATTTTTATCCTTTAGGTATCTGAACACCATTCGGCGGGAATGAGTATTATCGGTTTTCGACTTTGTGATTAAAGGCTCTACGAAGCCTCTCAAAGCTTTAGCTTTGGCAACGGTGGTAGTTATTCGCTTGTGTTCAATCAGGGAGTTTGCCATATTGGCCAGCATTGCCTTTCTATGGGGTGCTTGTCTGCTCAAATGATTGAAAGACTTTCGATGTCTCATATTCTATAGGTTTTCCGAGGTAATCCTCTTCTAAAATTATTATTTATCTAATTTATACTTCGATAGGTCCAAACCGAAGTTCAACCCTTTTTTCTCAACTAGTTCGTCCAATTCGGTTAAAGATTTTTTACCGAAATTTCTAAACTTCAACAAGTCGCCCCTTTCATACTGTACAAGTTGGCCTAAAGTCTCAACCTCGGCGGCTTTCAAGCAGTTCAAGGCTCGTACACTCAAGTCCATATCAGTGAGTTTAGTTTTTAGCAACTGGCGCATGTGAAGTGAAGATTCATCAAATTCCTCTTCTTCTGCTTTCTCTTCAGATTCGAGGGTAATTCTTTCATCGGAGAAAAGCATAAAGTGGTGAATAAGAATTTTCGCTGCTTCTTGAAGAGCATCCTTCGGGTGAATAGAGCCATCAGTTTGGAGACTAATAACTAACTTTTCATAATCCGTTTTTTGCTCAACTCTGAAATTCTCGATAGAATAACGAACATTTTTTATGGGTGTAAAAATAGAATCTATAGCTATTTCACCCACGGGGGCTTCTTCTTTCTTGTTCTCCTCAGCCGTTACGTACCCTCGCCCTTTTCCAATTTCAACTTCCATAGAAATAGAAACTGAACTTTCCATGTTACAAATGACATGATCGGGATTCAGAACCTGAAAAGCGGTTGTATACTTTCCGATATCACCTGCAGTAAACTGCTTTTTGTTGTTCACTTTCACAGTAACCCTCTCTGTCTCTGAGTCCTCAATCTGCTGTTTGAAACGTACCTGTTTGAGGTTGAGAACAATTTCAGTAACGTCCTCTATAACTCCTTTAATGGTACTGAATTCATGATCAACACCATCGATTTTGATTGAGGTTATTGCGAAACCCTCCAAAGATGATAATAAAATTCTTCTCAAAGCATTACCCACGGTTATCCCGTAGCCCGGCTCGAGGGGTCTGAATTCAAAGTCACCTTTGAAATCATCAGAGTTAATCATGATGACTTTATCGGGTTTTTGAAAATCTAAAATAGCCATTCGTTTACCTTTAATTAGTTCGTTAAATAAATTACTTAGAGTACAGTTCGACAATCAACTGAACATTGATATTTTCAGGAATGTCGTTCAGAGGCGGATACCCCAAGAACTTTCCCGAGAAATTAGCCTTATCCAAGTCCAACCAGTCGTATGACTTCGAATTAGCAGCCAAAGAGTTGGTTACAACTTCCAACGACTTCGACTTTTCGCGCACTTCAACAATATCACCGGGCTTCAATTCGTAAGACGGGATGTTAACTACATCTCCATTCACCTTAATATGACGATGCGTAACAAATTGACGAGCTGCTCTTCTGGTAGGCGCAAGACCTAATCTAAAAACTGTATTGTCTAGTCTGCATTCACAAAGTTGCAATAAATTTTCACCGGTAATGCCTTTAGCTCTCGAAGCTTTCCCAAACATTTTCCTAAACTGACGCTCTAATATACCATAAGTATATTTAGCCTTTTGCTTTTCAGCCAACTGAATCGCGTACTCAGACTTTTTACCTCTTCTTTTGTTAGGTCCGTGTTGTCCGGGTGGATAGCCCTTTTTTTCAAGTGCTTTATCCGGGCCAAAGATTGGTTCTTTGAATTTTCGAGCGATTTTGGATTTTGGTCCTCTATATCTTGCCATAACTTTTTGATCTCTTTACTTGAAACAATTATACTCTTCGACGCTTAGGAGGGCGACAACCATTGTGGGGCATCGGTGTCACATCAATAATTTCTGTTACCTCAATACCGGAATTATGGATGGTTCGAATCGCTGATTCACGACCTGACCCTGGACCTTTCACATGTACTTTTACCTTTCTAAGACCGGCGTCATGCGCAATTTTAGCACAATCTTGAGAGGCCATTTGCGCAGCATAAGGTGTGTTCTTCTTAGATCCTCTAAATCCCATTTTACCCGCAGACGACCAAGAAATAACCTGTCCTGATCCGTTTGTAAGGGTAACTATTATATTGTTGAAAGAGGAATGGATATGTGCGTGTCCAACCGCATCAACTTTAACTTTTCTCTTCTTTACCGATGACTTTGCCATACTTCCTAAATAGTCAAATTAATTATTTCGTTACTTTCTTCTTGTTAGCAACAGTTCTACGCTTTCCTTTTCTGGTGCGCGAATTGTTTTTCGTTCTTTGTCCGCGAAGTGGTAAACCCGATCTATGGCGGATACCTCTTTGACAACCAATGTCCATCAAACGTTTTATGTTCATTTGAACTTCTGAACGCAATGCGCCCTCAACCGTAATCACTTCATTAATAAAAGTCCGTATTTTGGTCAAGTCTTCATCAGACCAGTCCTCTACTTTTTTATTAATATCGATGTTACCGGCCTCCAATATATGTTTTGCTCTCGATCTTCCGATACCATATATGTACGTTAAACCGATAACTCCCCTTTTATTTTTGGGCAAATCTACTCCTGCAATTCTAGCCATAATAATTAACCTTGACGTTGTTTAAACTTGGGATTCTTTTTATTGATCACGTATAAGCGACCTTTACGTCGTACAATTTTGCAGTCTGCACTGCGTTTTTTCAGTGATGCTCTTACTTTCATTATCCTATTCTATTTATATCTGTAAACTATTCTACCTTTTGTCAAATCATATGGCGACATCTCCACTTTCACTTTATCTCCCGGTAATATTTTGATGTAATGCATTCTCATTTTACCACTAATGTGAGCCGTAATTTGATGTCCGTTTTCAAGTTCAACTCTAAACATTGCATTAGATAACGCTTCCGTTATCTCACCGTCTTGTTCTATCGAAGATTGTTTTGCCATAATTTAAATTTTAGCCCGCCATTCCAAATGCAGAAGGGCGACCTTTCAATTTTCCACTTTTCATTAAACCGTCGTAATGACGCATTAACAAATAACTCTCTATTTGCTGTAAGGTGTCTAGAACCACACCAACTATAATGAGTAGGGAGGTTCCACCGTAAAAGAGTGCAAAATTCTCAGCTACACCTGCCTTAATCGCAAACGCGGGCAAAATTGCAATCAATGCCAAGAATATAGACCCCGGTAACGTAATTCTGGATAAAATGTTATCTAAAAAGTTAGCTGTGTCCTTTCCGGGTCTAACACCGGGTATAAATCCATTGTTCTTTTTCAAGTCATCTGCCATCTCACGCGGGTTTACGGTGATTGCCGTGTAGAAATAGGTGAAGATGATAATCATAACCGCAAAAACAAAATTGTACCAAAACCCGCTAATATCAGTGAAGAGCGAAGCCCAGCCCGCCACATCGTCACTTTGTGAAAAGCTCACAAGTGTAATCGGCAGCATCATGAGAGCCTGCGCAAAAATGATCGGCATCACACCACTGGCGTTGACTTTCAATGGAATGTACTGTCTAGCACCCTTTACTTGTTGATCACCTGACATTTTACGTGCAAAATTTACAGGCACTCTTCGCACACCCTGAACAAGCAGTACCGTAAATAATATTACAACAAACAAGAAAGCAACTTCAAGTAAAATTATGATTAAGCCCCCGCCTGTGTCACCCATTTGCTTATCGAATTCAAAAAGGAAAGCTGTAGGGAAACCGGCTATGATGCCAATCATAATTAACAATGAAATACCATTACCGATTCCGCGATCCGTGATTTTCTCACCCAACCACATCACAAACAAGGTACCCGAAGTTAAGATAATGATAGACGGTACCATAAAGCTCCAAAAACCCGGTGTCGTAATCGCTG
>PXEK01000362.1 GCA_003564735.1 Cryomorphaceae bacterium | reverse complement strand
GAGGAAGGGGATTCAAAGTGACATCAACGGTATCAACTTTTTGGCATCCAAAATCATTAGAGATGGAAACAGTATATCTTCCGGGCGTACCAAGCATGCGGTTCGATGATAAATTGCCATCGCTCCATAAAAAATCCAGCGCCGTATTGTCATCAGAAATTGCGGGTTGAATAAATGCAAAATCACCTTCGCAATATTCTACAGCATTGGGAAACATAACGCCCGGCGCATCTCTTACATGTATTGAAGTATCAAAAGTAAAGTTGCAATTATTTGAGTCCACAACACTCAATGATATGTTACCCGATTGATTAGGAACAAAAATTGAATCGTTCTCTACGTTTCCGGGCCCTATCCAAGAATAAGATTTGAATTTACCGGAAACCGAAATCTTTGGAGACTCATTTGTGCAAAAGCTGTCCACTGCCGTAAGCTGTGGATTTGGGGCAGGCAAATGATGTACATTGTATACAGCTTCTGTAGAACAACCGTCTGTACTATAAGCGTTAACACGGTAAACTCCACTATTATTAACACGCTGTAACCTTGTGGAGTCATTCAATGAAGACCAATAAAAGGTATAGCCTAAAGGAAGATTACTACCCAAGGTCAACGTATCGTTAATACAAATATCTGTTTGTATGGATGTAAACGGAAGAGGCGGTACTTCACCAATGGTTATGGTTACGATAGATGTGTCGTTTGACGTGTTTTGATCAGGCTGACCGTTGGGGCTTTCAGTAAAAAGTGTCAATACTATTTGACCGGGAGCGGCATTCGTAAAAGGAGGAATTACCAACTCTCCCGAGCCGTTTTTTTCTACGCTTCCCGACCAGTAAAAAGAGCCTGACAACTGACCATTGTGCACATAAGAATAATTAAATGAATTTAGTGTAACCGCTCCTTGATTCACAAACGGGATGAATATACTGTCTCCCTCAGAAACTTCAGTCAGACATAAAAGCGTGTCAAAAGAATCGGGCAGCTCTACATCATAATCATAATTATTAGTTTCCGTTCCATCCCCGGGCGTATAATCAACTTGAGCAAAGTTCGGCATCGATAAAACGACAGACAGTGCAAAAAGCAAGATTTTTAAAAAAGATGATAGAATGTTTTTCATTTGCATAACCCCCGATTAGAGGATGCTAAAGTATAAAAAAATATTAAACCACACAATTCAATATTCTATTTTACCCAAAAAAGATATGAACTACTCGTGAAAACCCCTCAGTTTATTTCGACGGACGCCAAGGAAAAGTAACTACTACAAATAGCATATTTTACTATTTATCAATTACTTAAAAAAACCAAGTGCCAACATGGATTCAATAAACGGCAACTCATTGCAATAAATTACAACATCCCGCTTCCCTTTATTTCGCTTACGAAGTTCAAGCTTAATTCTTTAGTCGGAAAAAACAAGTTTGACAAACGAACAAATTGTCGCTCATGTCGTAATATATGATACTTTTGCAACCTTTATAATGGGGCCGACCGGTTTTGACAGCGAGATGAATCGGTTAAGTAAGCAAGTAAGGCGTTGAAATGTAGCCTTTCAAAACATGTTTCAACCTTTAAATGGCGAAAATAACTACGCACTCGCAGCCTAATCCGGTCTAAGACCATTGGGCTTAATCATACCGCAAAGTGCGGATGACGAGTTGTCCTTGGAGAATGTTTACTCAACACATTTTCCGTTTAGGGCACCATAGAGTTTGAGTTAGAAAATGAAGGTCTCGGATTCATTTTCGAAAGCAAGTCGAGATAAGGTAAAATAGAGCTGTTTGCTGCTTAGTTTTACCCGACAAGCAGAAGCAAACTAAACTTGTAGAAAGCTTAAACATTCCTTGTTTGGACGAGGGTTCGAATCCCTCCGGCTCCACAACGCAAATTCGTCTTCAGCACTTTACCGCTGAGAGAAATGAGCATTAAAATAAAAACCCCGAGGGAAACTTTGGGGTTTTTGTTTTACACATATCTCCCTTTTCATCTCCAAAAGGAAGATATAACTGACCCGCTGCATATTCATAAAACACTTTTCTGTTTCCGCTGTTTTTCTTTCAGGTCGCAACTCGAAATAATCGTATGAAAAATAAATATGTCTTTGCCGTAGTTTTTATGACACAACCGCAACCGAAATGTAGCCTACCTTTGCAGTTAAATTAATGTGTGTAATTCCCTAAATAAAAAATAATCTTTATTCCGATGGTTTAGCTGTAATTTGAACTACATCTGCTCAAATTCCATAAATTGCAGAACAATCTTAATTTTAAACGGATTAAACTTAGCCGGCCATGCAGAGGATGCAGGTTCTGACCAAAAATAATAAGAAATAAAATGACTAAAGACCCCGATAACACTGCAAAAAACGTAACCCCCTACAACCAAGAAACAGAGAAGAAGAAGCAAGTGGCTCAAATGTTTGATAATATAGCCGCTAAATATGACTTCCTCAACCACTTTCTATCATTGGGCATTGATATTTTGTGGAGAAAAAAGGCGGTTAAGTTACTGAAACCGATAAAGCCAAAAGCCATATTAGATGTAGCTACGGGAACGGGTGATTTTGCCATTGAGTCTCTTCAACTAAATCCCGAACGCGTGGTGGGCATTGACATCTCAAATAAAATGCTTGACGTGGGTCGCGAGAAAATGAAAAAGAAAAAAGTAGACCATACGGTTGAAATGCTCTACGGCGACAGCGAAAATTTACCTTTTGACGACAATACCTTTGACGCTGTTACCGTGGCTTTTGGAGTTCGTAATTTTGAAACCCCCGCAAAGGGTTTGGCCGAAATGAACAGGGTTATGAAACCGGGAGGTAAAACAGTTATTATCGAATTTTCACAGCCGCAAATTTTTCCCGTAAAACAGGCCTATAATTTGTATTTTGAAAAATTTTTGCCCGGTATAGGTAAAGTTTTTTCCAAGGATAAAAGAGCTTATACTTACCTTCCCGAATCGGTTCAAGCCTTTCCGCACGGCAATGATTTTTTGCAACTCATGCAAAAAGCAGGTTACAAAAATACCAAAGCTATTACTTTAACGTTTGGTATTGCATCAATATACGAGGGTACCAAATAAAAAAAGTACTTTTGCCCGCGTTGTTCAGTATGAAAAAAATCATCGCTTTCATTCTTTTTTTAACTACCGGTTTTGCCGTTGTAGGTCAAAATCAAAAAGTTTGGAACCTGCGCGATTTTGATCGCAAACGGGTCCACTTTGGTTTTACCCTGGGCGTGAATACCATGAGTTACCGCTTAAATACCGATTTAACGCAGGTAGACTCTTTGATTAGTTTGGAAACGGCATCCCAACCGGGATTCAATATTGGAATTGTTAGTCAACTGCACTTGAGCGAGCATTTGGGACTTCGATTTTTGCCTGCTTTGTCTTTTGGCCAACGTAATTTGGAATATGTTTTTCGCGGTACCGAGCAAAACATTTTGGTCACGAAAGCTGTAGAATCTACTTATTTGGAATTTCCGTTGTTATTAAAGTACAGGTCACGGCGTTTGAACAACTTCGCCGCCTATTTTTTGGGGGGAGCGAAATACGCCTCAGACTTATCATCACAGGCTGAAATCAACAACAGAGTACCTCCACCTCAACAGGTTGTGCGTTTGGCAAGGCATAACTTTATGTATGAAATAGGTTTTGGGTTTGACTTTTTCTTGGAGTATTTCAAATTTTCACCCGAAATAAAAGTGAGTACGGGGTTGCGCAACATGCTTATTGATGAAGGCTCCATTTGGGAAAGTCCGATAGACCATCTTCAGCCGCGCGTAATTTCCATATCACTGCACTTTGAAGGTTAATTGCCTTTTGATTTCACCCAAAATTACCGCGCCTGAAACAGCTACATTTAATGACTCGGCATTACCGAAGGCCGGAATTGTTATATGCTCATCACATTGACTCAATAAATCGGGCCGGATTCCATGTGATTCACTCCCGAGCAATAGTGCAAAACGCTCAGGGAATGTATAAGAGTATATATTTTTTCCGGTCAAAACCGCCCCTAACACCGCCGTTCCATTAGTTTTCAGTTCAGTTATAGTTTTCACTAAGTCGGCATATACCACCTTTACCCTAAATAAAGACCCCATAGAGGCTTGCACCACTTTAGGGTTGTAAGCATCGGTGGAATTTTCACTGAGTATTACCGTTTTTATTCCGAACCAATCAGCCGTTCGCAGTAACGTTCCCAAGTTCCCCGGATCACTTACGGCGTCCACCAACAAAATATGCTTAGCGGATGTTGAACGGATTTTTTCAGGAAGGTTTACAACGGCCAAAAGGCCGGGCGGTGTTGTCATACTCGACATTTGTCGCATTTCTGCGGAAGTTACCTTTTCAACCGATTCGTGCCCCTTGAAATGCGGTGCTTGTTGATGCGTTACGAACAACTTATGCACCTTTAATCCGTTATTTGCTATCTCATTTACAAGTTTAATCCCTTCAACAACAAACAGTCCCGACTCTTTTCGGTACTTTTTTTGTTTTAGTTTCGCAACACTTTTAATTTCAGCTTTTGAAGGCATACAGCACAAGAGTTATTAATAATTTTGCAAATCTATTCAAGTGCTTTGAGTCATAACAGTATTCTTTACATATTTATTATTGCGGTGTTCACTGTATTTCTCTCGAGTTGCGATACAACCCGCCGGCTTGCCGATGATGAGTATTTACTCAAATCAAACGACATTGATATTAAAAACAGAGGGGTTAGAGAGAGTGAAATTAGCGGATTAATAAGACCCCGTACCAATAAAAAAATCGTTGGACTTATTCCTTTTAACCTTTTTATTTGGAACCTTTATGATTCAGATAAACTCGAAAAAAGAAACGAAAAAAAACGAGCAAAGCTGGATAGGAAAAACGAAAAACGAAGAGAAAAAGGGAGGAGTGAAAAGGAGTTTAAACCTGTATTAGGTTATCGTATAAAAAACAACGTTGGTGAGGCTCCCGTACTTTTAGATTCTAATTTAGCGCAAAGTACGGCTCAAAACATGCAACGCTACCTCAAGAACAACGGTTTTTTTAATGGCGAGGTATCATTTGAAGTAGACTTCCACAAAAGAAAACAAAAAGCAGAGGTAACCTACGTTGTTAATCCAAAACAACCTTACACCATAGAAAGAGTAAGCTATGATATTAAAGATACGGCAATAATCAAAGATGTTCGAGCTGCCATACAAGGTACTTTGCTTCGAGGCGGGGAAAACTTTAGAATTACTGATGTTGATAAGGAACGTGGAAGGCTCACAAAGGCGATGCGAGATATGGGGTACTATTATTTTAATCAAAACTTCATCACCTATGAAGTTGACAGCAACTTAGGTAACCGTCGTGTACACGTAAAACAAATTATTAATAATCCTGTGGAAAGAGAACGTCGTCGCGGACGTGAGGATACCTTGATTGTTCAACAGCATGAAAAATATACCATCCAAAACGTATATATCGACCCCTACTACTCTACAGAGCTGGAAACCAACTTTGATGATACACTCATGACCGATGACGGCTATATCATCGTAAATAAACGTCGTTTGTTGTTTAACCACGGCGTAATCACGAGGGCCGTTTTTATTAAACCGGGTGATCGGTACAGTCAATCGAATCGAGAATACACCCACAACCGTTTATCGGCCCTCAACAACTTTAGGTTTATCAACATCAGGTTTGAAGAAGTTACAGGCGACTCGGCCATGTTGAATTGCTACATCAACCTGACTCCCGTTGTAAAATTAGCGGCGGGTGCCGAACTTGAAGGAACCAATACGGGAGGCAATTTAGGTCTGTCAGGCAATTTAAATTATACGAACAGGAACACCTTTGGATCAGCTGAAATCTTAAATATTCGATTACGCGGCGGTTTAGAAGCACAACAAACCAACGTGCCCGACCAAGAAATACAAGACCGCTCCACCTTAGGGGTTTCATTGTTCAACACCATTGAATACGGTATTGAAAGTTCACTTACGGTTCCCACCTTGGTGTTACCGTCAAAAGTGAAAGGGGATCGCATACCGCGATACAACCGCCCCACAACATCAGTAAACCTGGCATTTAATCATCAAAATCGCCCTGATTTTACTCGTAACTTCCTTAATGCCTCTATTTCCTACTCGTGGTCTAAAGTTGATGAAGTGAGTACAGATTTTACTATTCATCCCATGAGTGTATCCCTAATCGGGATTGATAAAAGACCATTTTTCGAGAGACGTTTAGAAGAGTTGAACAACCGGTTTTTAACCAATACGTTTTCAAATCACTTTATTTTAGGTACAAAATTTAATGTAACACGCTCCAACCAATTAACAAGGAGGAGAACCAATCATTACTTGAACAGGTTTTCTGTGGAAACTGCGGGTAACGGACTCTCGGCAGCATACCGTTTAGCGGGTGCTGAAAAGGTGGAAGATGAATACTATAAAGTAGGCAACATAAGATTTGCTCAATTTGTTAAAGCTTCCAATGATTTGCGCCTTTATCGTAAACTGACAGACGGTTCAAATATGGTGTATCGCCTTTATACCGGGGTTGGGGTTCCTTTTGGTAACTTGAACGTTTTGCCCTTTGATAAAAGCTTTTTTGTAGGTGGAGCAAATGATATACGAGCTTGGCAAGCCCGCACCTTAGGCCCGGGCTCTTCGGTTCCCGAAGCAGGAAGCGGACTCAACCGTGTGGGCGATATTCTTTTGGAAGCCAATGTGGAATACCGTGCTAAACTCACCAACATGTTTGAGTTGGCTTTATTCACCGACGTGGGAAATATATGGCTATTTGACGGGCCGGATGTTGACCCCGATGCCGTTTTTGCATTTGACCGCTTTATCAATGAATTCGCCATCGGCTCAGGGTTTGGACTACGTTTTGATTTTACCTTTGTGCTTATCCGTCTCGATTTGGGCTTTCAAATTCGTGACCCGACTCTGCCTAATGGGGAGCGGTGGGTTTTCCAATCTAAAGACACTTACAATCAAACAGCTACACAAGACTACTCACTTCGGCAAACACTCAACTTCGGTATCGGATACCCCTTTTAAACACAGCCCGGATTTGACGGTTATTACTTGTGTGATGCACCGCCGTTTAGGGTTCTGACCAAAAAAACAACTAATTAATGTACGCATCTTACAAAAGGTATACGCTTAAATTTAAACAACCCGCAGGTACTTCAAGAGGTACATTGGTTGAAAAAGACTCGTGGTTCATTTTTTTACACGATAAACCTCATCATTCTCCAAAAGCCGTTGGAGAGTGCGGACTTTTAAAAGGCCTGAGCTGTGATGACCTGCCCGAGTATGAGGAAAAGCTGAAGGAAGTTTGTGAAAATATAAATGAACCGTATGACGTATTAGAGAAAAAAACCGTTGATTACCCCTCTATACGGTTTGGTTTGGAACAAGCCTTTAATAACTACAAGCACGAGAATAAAAGCCTTTATTTGCCATCAGGTTTTACTGAGGGTGAAAAATCAATCAAAATAAACGGACTCATTTGGATGGGCAAAAAAGAGTTTATGCTTGAACAAATTAAGCAAAAACTCAAAAACGGTTTTACATGTATTAAAATCAAAATAGGCGCTATTGATTTTGACAGTGAACTTGAATGTATCAAATACATCCGTTCACAATACGGGCCTGAGGATGTTGAGATTAGAACCGATGCCAACGGTGCTTTTACCGCAGATGAGGCTCCTTTTAAACTTGAGCAATTAGCGAAATATAAAATCCACTCCATTGAGCAACCCATAAAAAGCGGTCAAATTGATGAAATGGCAGCTCTATGCAAGAAAAATATCATACCCATTGCTTTGGATGAGGAACTTATAGGCTTACATAACATTGAAAGTAAAATGCAACTTTTAAGTGACATAAAACCTCAATACATCATTTT
>PXEK01000224.1 GCA_003564735.1 Cryomorphaceae bacterium | reverse complement strand
TTCCATTGACAAAAAATAAAAAAGCCGGCAATTGCCGGCTTTTTTATTTTTTGTCAATGGAACTGAAAATTATATATCCATTCCGTCCAATGTATCCATTACATCTTTAACAGCTTTTGCCGATTCATTGAGTAGTGCCTTTTCTTCGTCATTCAAGTCAAGCTCAATGATTCTTTCGATACCGTTTTTACCCAAAATTACAGGTGCACCAATGTAAATATCTTTAAGGTCGTACTCACCCTGTAACCAAGAACAAACCGGGAATACGCGTTTTTGATCTTTCACGATAGCCTCAGCCATTTGCGCTGCCGCTGCACCGGGAGCATACCAAGCTGATGTGCCTAAGAGTTTAACTATTTCGCCGCCGCCTGTTTTGGTGCGCTGAACGATGGCTTCAAGTTTATCGCCATCGATAAGCTCGGTAACGGGAATTCCGCCAACAGTGGTGTATCGAGGAAGGGGAACCATGGTGTCACCGTGGCCACCCATTAAAACAGCTTGGATATCTTTTGGTGAAACGTTGAGCTCAAGAGCCAAGAAAGAACGGTAACGTGCCGTATCTAAAATACCGGCCATACCCATAACTTCACGACTATCTTTTTTTGCAGTAAGATAAGCTTGATAAGTCATAACGTCAAGTGGATTAGAAACCACGACGATTTTGGCGTTGGGGGAGTGCTCTACAACTTGTTCGGTAACCGACTTTACAATACCTGCATTGGTGGCGATTAAATCATCTCGGCTCATGCCGGGTTTTCGGGGTAGGCCCGAAGTAATAACAACTACTTCAGAATCTTTTGTGGCCGAATAATCATTGGTTACACCTGTAATTCTTGAGTCGTACATATTTACGGGTGAAGTTTCCCACATGTCGAGCGCCTTACCCTCGGCAACTCCTTCTTTGATGTCGAGCAAAATGATTTCGTTTGCTACCTCGTTGTGTGCTAATACGTTTGCACAAGTAGCGCCCACGTTTCCGGCGCCTACTACTGTGATTTTCATGTCGTTGTTACTTTAAGTTTTTAAAATATGATTACGAAATAAGTTTATTCGCCAAAATTACGAAAAAATGGCGTGTCTAATAAAGCAGATTATGATGATTTTACCCCGGATATTTTAGGTTTAGTCTACACAGGCCGGAAAATATTAATTTTGAATTGAAGTTAAAAAAAAGCTACGACTCTGCCCGGAATAAAGAATTCTATAATTAATCTTGTAAAGATTAAATACATCAACAAAAGAATTAAAATTGTTCCGTTTAAACTTACACCTCATATCGTCTGTAAAGCAGCTTAACTGTATTGTTGCCATTTTCCTCTTTCTTGTGAGCATGGGTCTTCAATGTCAGGTCATTCCGCCAAACATTCCTCAGGCCGGTCTAGTAGCGTGGTACCCGTTTAATGGGAATGCTAATGACGAAAGTGTAAATAATAACAATGGAGTTGTGACAGGGGCCATGCTCACCACGGATAGATTTGGTAATCCAAACAGCGCCTATTTATTTGACGGTCAAAATGATTTTGTTGAGGTGCCTTGGCCTCACGAGTTTTATTTTGAAGCTAATGAGTCGTTTACTCTTAATGTTTGGATAAGGCCTGATAGTTTAGATGGGGCAATTGCTCCCGGTCAATCTCAGAGAATTCTCTGGAAATACTCTTGCCCATACTCTTCAGTTATGGATGAATTAGGTATTCAATTTACCGACCGGCCTCTTTTTCGTAATCGGGGGTCTAGCCATAACGTAGCCGTAGAATCAGTGCTCAATGACCTTTGTAAAGACTGGTTTATGCTAACATATGTAAAAGACGCCACTAACGATTCGTTAATCGCATATATTGATGGTGTGAGAGTAGATGCCGCCACCATTCCACCCTTTGCGCACAATCACCAAATACCGTTTGAAATTGGCGCGGCTAAATTCTGTGGGGGCGGAATGAACCTACAACCTGTGTACTTTTTCAAAGGTAAAATTGATGACGTTGGAATTTGGGATCGGGTATTAACAGACAATGAAATTGCCGCTCTTTATGATTACAGTTATAATATTGAAATTGATTTAATTTTTGATGCTTCATCTTTTTGTCTAGTAGACTCAGTATTTGTTTTTCATAACGATACTTCAGGTAACCCCAATTTGAGTTGGGAAATAATTACACCTTCAAATAATATTATTCAAAGTGACGCTGATACGATATTACTGAACAACCTTACCTTGGGTAAGTATGAGGTCTTTTTGAAAAATTACGATAGTATTTGCTTGGATACGGCTTTTGAAATTAAGGTCAATTCCATAAGTCTCGATATAGATTCCACCTCCTTTTGTCTTTTTGATAGTATTTTGGTCAGAACCACCGATACTGCGGGAGCTTTAATAAAAAGCTGGTCAGTATCGACTCCCGATAGTGTTTTTAACTTTCAGGGTGATACCTTACCGTTATACCTCAATAACCCCGGGGTTTATCGTTTCGAGGTGTTATATGGAGATTCTAATTGTACAGATTCTATTGTACGTGAATTTACGGTGGATTCCATTCCGCAAATCGTGTTCTTACCAAATGATTCAGCTTTTTGTGAGTTTGATACGCTCAAGGTGGATACTTCATTTTTGGCCGACTTTAGTTTTTTATGGAACACAGGAGATTCCGGACATTTTACTTTAATTAGTGATACCGGCTTTGTAGCTGTAACGGCAATGTCTAGGAACGGCTGCCAATACACCGATTCTACCTTTATCCGTGAAATAATCCCCTTTAACCTCGAACTGCCGGGCGATACGTTTTTATGCGCAGGGGACACACTCAGTTTGATCATACCCGGTTTTTTTGATTCAGTTTTATGGAGTGACGGCGATTCAAGTTTCATAAAAAATATTGAGACAGCAGGGCTGTTTGTAGTTGAGGTTTCAAATTCTTGCGGGACTTTAACTGACTCGATTATTGCTGATTACGTAAACCCGCCTACTTCAATGAATTTAAACGATACGGTTCTATGTTCCTTAGATAGTTTTGTTATTGAACTTGAAGTGCATCCCCAAGACTCTGTCCTCTGGCAAGACGGAAGCACTTTGAAAGAAAAAGTGTTTTATGAACCGGGTCTTTATGGGGTTGAAGTTGAAAACCGATGCGGGAGCATAACAGAAGCCTTTGAACTAACCTTTGCTGATACGCCTATGGTTTACATCGATGACGAATTGGAGCTTTGCGAGCAAGAAGAGATATTTCGAGTAGAGATTTTCCCGGAAAATGACTATAGTTATATCTGGAGTACGGGAGAAACAGGCTCGCAAATTACCCTTACCGACTCCGGTTCATATTCAGTGACAGTAATTGATAACTTGGGTTGCGAGGGTGTTTTTGAATTTGATGTAGAACTTTGTCCTTTTGAGGTGTTTGTACCTAATGTATTCACACCAAACGGCGACGGAATAAATGACATGTTTGTTGTGAAAGGATTGCGAGGTAAAGAGTTTAACCTTCTTATATACAACCGTTGGGGTATTTTACTTTTTGACAATAAAGGATTTGTTCAAGAGTGGGATGGAACCGTGAACGGAAAACCGGCCTCAGCGGGGACTTATTTTTATATTCTGGAATATACTAATGAAATCAATAATCGCCGTGAGGTGAAGAAGGGTTCTTTTATGTTATTGACAGATTAACCCCTTAATTATTTTAAGAGCATCTTTACAATTGTATCCGCCGCTTTGAACGGAGTCGTTTTCTTTTGGCTTACTTCCTCCTCCTTTTCTTTGAGCGTTTTTGCAATAGCGGAGTTTGATGCAAGGTTCTGATTAATACTATACCGAATGGAGTGGTGCAGCGCAGTAACTGCCTGTTTCTCTCTTTGAAGATCAAAAAAACCTGTGCTTTTAGTTTCCGAAGCAAAGTTTTCAATTGTTTTCCAGCCTCGATCTATACCCTCATTGTTCAAGGCGCTGCAAATTTGAACCTTAGGAGAAATTTTTGAATTTTTGGGAGGGAATAAGTGCAGTGCATTTTGATATTCTCTACGAGCCTGTTTTGCCGGATTCAAATTATCGCCCTCCGCTTTATTGATGAGCACTAAGTCCGCCATTTCCATAATCCCTCGTTTTATTCCTTGTAGCTCATCTCCCGCACCTGCCAGCATAAGGAGCACAAAAAAGTCGACCATATGATATACATCAGTCTCGCTTTGACCCACACCCACCGTTTCAATAAGTATAACATCAAATCCTGCTGCTTCGCAAAGTAATATGCTTTCACGAGTGGCATTTGTTACACCTCCTTGCACTCCTGATGAGGGAGAGGGCCTTATAAAAGCATTAGGGTCAATACTCAGTTGGTTCATGCGGGTTTTGTCACCCAAAATACTTCCTTTCGAAAGAGAGCTGCTGGGGTCAACAGCTAAAACGGCAACTTTTTTTCCCTTACTCGTAAGGTATTTGCCCAAAGCTTCAATAAATGTACTTTTTCCCACTCCCGGTACACCTGTAATGCCCAAACGAATAGATTTGCCGGTATGCGGGAGGCATTTTTCAATAATTTTTTGGGCCTCCGCTTTATGTGCTTTTTTCGAGCTTTCAACAAGCGTTATGCATTTGCTCAACGCTGAAATGCTCCCATCTATCAACTCATTCGATAATTGGTGGAGGTTGAGAGGTTTTGCCGCTCCTGTCTTGAATTTCTCTATGGCCGTCTTTTTAGACTGCATATTCTTTTAAGGATTTGGTTAGTCGGGAACATTAAAACGCTGTTCAAATGCCGGAGCACTCGTTTCGCAATTTCCCTCAACTACTTCATGAACATAGCCGGTGAGTATTGTACCTTGGCGAATAAAGGGATTTAATTCTAAATACTCATCTGTTATTTCCTCATTACGCAATTCACCTAAGTTTTGTGGCTCCATCGCAAATATGCTTTGATTAAACTCGAGAATTACATCATAAGTGCCTTTTTTCGAGTTGCTGGGTATAACCTCCACAATTTCCATTTTGACTCGAATCTTATCTGAGTATTGGCACAGCTCCTCCTTGGAGCCGGAGTTAAAACACGAAAAAAGGGTTAGTGACATCACTAACCCTACGATCAATTTATATTTGTATATAATCTTAATTGAAAAACTTACTGTTCCACACATCTTCACTAAATTCTTTGGAGGTCAAAATTCCTAAAATTAAACTTCCTACAAAGAAAAAACTTGCAAAAATAAATGACAAATAAATTTTTGTTAGACCCAGTTTAAAAACACTATCCCACGATGTGGCGGGTAAAAAGCTGTCAGGTAACAATATAGAGGTTAAAATCCCGAAGATAACTGCCGTAATACCCAAATGGGTAGCATTTTGCAAAGGAAAGCTGAGTACACGACTTATGGCACTCATATCATTTCCCCATTTGTGTATCTTGTAATATTTGCCGTTTCCTAAGTCAGCCAATAATACAGGGTCTTTTGTACTATCTTTTAATTTAAAACGAACCGCAGGAGCTATAATTTTAAAAGATTCAATTTTCGTTCCCGCTCTTTTCTCAATTTCTTTAATTTTAAAAATCGCTTCTTCGGGAATTTCACCCTTGAATAATTCAGCGTCAAGAAATCGTAACCTGTATTTTGCGCAAGTCTTTCTAATAACCTCTACCGAATAAATATTCTCCTTTTCTAAAAAACTAAAAGCATCATTTACGGGTGTTGCATTTCCCGCAAATATCCTGTTTTTGATTTCATTTTCTTTAGAAGCATCAGTTTGTAAAATATCTTCAACCTCAACAAGTAAGGCATCTTGTTTTTTTTGAGTGTTATACTTTTCCTTGTTTAACTCTTCCACTACGTCAATTGATTTCCACATAATCCTCTGCACTTTAATTGATTGTTTGTTGCAAATATAACGTAATAGAGGTCGATTTGGTTTAAGAAGCGGCCATTATTTTTGCTGTTTTATGCTCTACTACATATTGAGGGGCACGGCCGCAAAACCGATTTCTAATTTTTATAGTCATCTAAAATTTAAGGAAGCGGCGTGAGCCCCTTAATTTCATATACCGTTAACAATTCATTTATATCAAAGTAGTGAGAATCATATTACTTTTGATATCTTATTAAGCAGAATAACGGGAAAAATAATCGTCAACGCGTATTGTTAAGTAAAACGGTTGGGATGAAGCATTAAAATGTGAATTTACGCTTTTTGAAAGTAATTTGAACCGGTGAACATTTCCGTTGTTTTAAAGTAAAGTTTTTAGATGGGTAAATCGACAGAAATTATAAAAACGATAAAGCTGATAGTTTATTAATAATATTCACTGTTACTTTACGTCGAAAAATACGTTACAAAAGAGGTGAAGCAGACCAAAAATACAACATCCGGCAACAGCATTCGAAAGGTTACTTACCTGAGCTACCTTAGAGTGGCTGCATTTATGTTGTTTATCTCTGTTTTTGGCGTTAATATGTATTCTTATTTTCACCGCTTGGGCGGGGACACTGCCTCTAAATTTGTCATGACTCCTTTGACATTCAGCGGTATTCCTGTTGAGTATACCCGTTTGCAAATCCAATCATCTGAAAAAATACAGCCTTTCAACAATTACTCCTCTGAAATTCAGCATAAGAAGGACATGATTCAAAAAACACAACAGTTTATTAGTGAAAGTGCTGAGCAATGGTTAGCTTCGGGTGTTTTTGGTCAGAACCCTGAAATCCGCATGGAAAAGAAAGAAGTAGAATTTATTACCAATTTAGATAACCCAAAAATAATTAGGGATACAGATGTGCCGGAAATCGGCCAAAAGAAGGATTTCAACAGAAGAAATAATGCACAGTTCTTCTTTCAGCCATTTTATTCTCGAGGAGCCTTGCAAAATCTTAACTTCTATGAAATGGCAGATTTACAAATTGTAGATCAGGGTACTGCTCAAAACTCTTTTGACCCCGTACAAATGGAAGCACACCAAACGCACTTACGAAGTGTGAATAGGTTGGGAGTTTTAGGCGGCGTAGTTCTTGCAAACGGTATTAGCATATCGTCAGGACTTGAGGCCATGGAAATGAACGGTACACAAACTTACATTTATGATGTTGAACAACAAGTGACGGGAACCATAACGCGGTACATTCCCGTTAGCGGCCCCGAGGGTTCAGATTTGAGATTCACTGAAGTTAGAGAGCAGCGCATTGAAAGAAATGAGATTCAAGATACGGTAAGAGCTCGTTTCACCCATACAGCACTTTTTATTCCGTTGGAAATAGGATATCGATCGGCCATTACAGAACGGTTAGAGGTTTTTGGTGCGGCAAATACTTCTTTACAAATAAGAGCGCGTAATGTCGTGAATTACGAAGCGGGAAGCCTGCCGCTCATTCAAAATCAAATAACAAATGTTCAATCGGGAGGATCGTTAATAACCTTTGGATTCAGTGCCGGCTTGGGATACCACATACTTCCGAAAGTATCGCTTCGTCTCGAACCTTCTTTTACCACTTTCCGCAATATTGGTTCTGACCAAAAACCGGTAATTAGGACAAGTTCCAACTTTACGGCCGTGAAGTCTTCCATTGTGTTTACTCTTTAGTTACACTATCTTTTTATCACAAAAAAGAACAATCGCGAGTTCGTTTCACGTTTGCTGATGGCTTTGACGTTGAATAAGGTTGATTCTAACATGTTCCCCACTTAAACGGTCGTAAAGTTTGAAACCCAACAATTCGTCAAATCTATATTTGTTACAGTTTGGTGATGAAAGTCGGGTATAAAGAAGAAGCTTAAAGGCGCTTCGAAGTTTCGCGCCGGTTATATTTTAATCATCGTGCAGTTCTTTTCACGATTAAGAGAAAAAAAGCTATGACCGACTTAAACCATTCGAAAAAGCATAAAGGTTCTCTCGTTAGCGTAGTAGCTGTACACTACCTTTTCGTGTGATACCGTTTACTTCGATAACGTAGAAGTAAACTCCTTCA
>PXEK01000312.1 GCA_003564735.1 Cryomorphaceae bacterium | reverse complement strand
CGAAATTTGCCTCCGGAAGTCCTTGAACTTTTTATTCACAACTAAATATTTCAAAGGTGTTCATGAGCTCGCTGCGCTCGGTTACTCATACCGTATATAATTTCAAAGGTGTTCGTGAGCTTCCTTCGGTCGGTTCATCTAGGAAAAAAAGAAGAACCTTTAGAACTTCAAGGGGTAATTCTTACATAATATGATCATTAGTGAGTTTGTATATCCTTTTTTGTTTATCTGTAATTAAAAGATGAAATGCTTTACTGAACATGAGAAAAACCGGTTCCGGATTTTCACATCTAGTATTACGATATCTTAAGGGGTAACCATATATTCTAACATAATCCCTCCCGGCACTTCGAAATTACATTCACGCTCGGGAGAAGTTTCTAAAAAGTTGCACCGTCTTCAATTGTGAAATAGGTTTTTCGCTGTTAATCGCACATGAAAAAATCAATTAATCCCAAACAACTCAATCAAAATCTTCAATTTGTTTCTATTTTCGCGCGGCACAGGTTAAAACGACATCAAATTGTGCCTTATCGGGCATTTTTGGGTGAAACCATACTGTTTAGTTTGTATTAATGGCCAAAATAAAGAGAGTAAAAAAGTCGAGTCCGTTACGCACCATGTTAAATCCTAGGCGTATCTTCATCACTATTGCTTTGGGCTTGGGTGTTGCGGGTTATTTACTTTACTTGGAGTTAGACCCCTCAGCGTTTAAGTCGATCAACTTTACTTACAACTCGGCCTTTTGGATTTTTATTGCACTACTGGCCGCCGTGTGTCGCGAGGTGGGCTATATGTATCGTTTGCGAATTTTATCCGATAAGCGTATTTCTTGGCGCAATAGTTTTGATGCCATCATGCTGTGGGAGTTCAGCTCGGCCATCACCCCTTCGGTGGTGGGTGGTTCGGGAATAGCGATTTTCATTCTCTCCAAAGAAAAGCTCTCCATTGGTCGCAGTACTTCCATCGTCATGATTACGGCGTTTTTAGATGAACTTTTTTACGTGTTAATGGTGCCGCTGCTGTTTGCTTTGGTGGGTACGGAGTTGTTATTCCCCGACGGTATTAGCTCTTGGCCGGTGTTTGGTATGGAGCTGGGCATTATGCAGGCATTTTGGGTGGGCTACGGCTTCATTATTGCCCTTATTTCGCTGATTATGTACGGAATTTTTATAAGTCCGCACCGCTTCAAAAATCTTCTCATTCGTGTTTTCTCTATTCGCCTACTCAAAAAATGGCAACGCAAGGCCTTTCGCACGGGTGATGAAATTATAACCACGTCAACCGAAATGAAGGGAAAGCCCGTTAGCTTTTGGGCGCAGGTTTTTGGCGCAACGGCCCTCTCGTGGACGGCTCGCTTTCTCGTGGCCAACTTTATTCTTATGGCTTTTATTCCTATGGGATTTAATGATAACTTAGTGGTACTGTCTCGACAATTGGTTATGTGGGTAATTATGCTCATTAGTCCTACGCCGGGTAGCGCGGGGGTGGCTGAGTTTGCTTTTTCAGAGTTTTTTGACGGTATTGTGCCTTTGGGACTTGTGGCGGGTATCGCGTTTTTGTGGCGTGTATTCACTTTTTACCCGTATTTGTTTTTGGGAGCCGTTATTTTACCGCAATGGATTCAGCGTGTTTACTTGGGTAGAAAGTTTATTAAATTTAGAGACCCTAACAAACCGCGCAACTAAAAAAGTTCTTACTCTATGGCTGAAAAACATTTGAATTTTGGTACCCTAGCCATACACGGCGGGTTGAGTCCGGATAAAACCACGGGAGCGGTAATGACGCCGGTTTACCAGACTTCAACCTTCGCGCGCGAATCGGTTGATGAACATAAAGGCTATGCTTACTCGCGCACTCAAAATCCCACTCGTGAGGCTTTGGAAAAGAATATTGCAGCTATTGAAGGAGTAAGTCATGCGGCGTGCTTTGGCAGCGGCATGGCAGCGACAGATGCGGTGTTGAGGTTGCTTAGCCCCGGTGATGAGGTTATAGCTACAAACGATTTATATGGCGGGACGTACCGTATTTTTAAAACGGTTTATGAGAGGTACGGCGTTGTTTTCCGGTTTGTATCCATGCATGATGTCAAAAACGTACGGGATAAAATCAATGATAAAACTAAGCTCATTTGGATAGAAACGCCAACCAATCCCATGACCAATATCATTGATATAGCGGCGGTATCAAAGGCGGCGACAGCGCACAATGTTTTAACGGTAGTGGACAATACGTTTGCTACGCCTTACTTACAGCGACCTGCCGAGTTGGGTGCAGATATCATTATGCACTCCGCCACCAAATATCTGGGCGGTCATTCCGATGTGGTTTCGGGAGCTTTAGCTTGTGATGATGATTCTTTGGCCGTTGAAATAAAACGCATTCAAAACACCACCGGCGCCGTACCGGGTCCTATGGATTGTTTTTTGACGTTGCGCGGCATCAAAACATTACATGTTCGCATGGAGCGCCATTGTGAAAATGCGGGCGAGATAGCGCAATTCCTTCAACAGCACCCCGGGGTGGAGTCGGTTCATTGGCCGGGTTTAAATACGCACCCCGGACATCACTTGGCGAAAAAGCAAATGCGTAATTTTGGCGGTATGCTTTCCTTTTCCCTAAAAGAGGACACCTTGGAGGCCGCTAAGGAAGTGCTCAACCGCACTAAAGTGTTTACGTTGGCCGAGTCGCTGGGCGGTGTAGAATCGCTCATCGGTCATCCCGCTACCATGACCCATGCGGCCATACCCAAAAATGAGCGAGAAAAGGCGGGGATAACAGACTCGCTTATACGATTGAGCGTGGGTATAGAAGACGCTCAAGATTTAATTGCAGATTTAAAACAAGCACTCGACGCCTCGGTAAATAAGTAACCTTTGTTTACGCGTTGGGTAATAAAAAACAGAATATGACACACTACATAATCACGGGATCAAGCAGCGGCATAGGTAAGGCGCTGGCCAAAAAGGCTCTGACCAAAAACAACAGCGTGGTAAGCGGCATCAGTCGTACAAATGATTGGGAGGCACCCGGCTTTACGCATCACGTTTTAGATTTGAATCACTTGAAAGATGTTATTTCGTTTTCCCTTCCTCACCAACCCGCCGATGAGGTTATTTTGATAAATAATGCCGGCTACTTGGGTGATATCAAGCGCGTGGGAAATGCATCAGATGAGGCGTTGGCGCGTGTTTTCAATGTCAACATCAGTGCCGTTGCGATTATGATGAACAAGTTTTTGAATACAGATTATGCTCCCGGAGCCAAAAAAACCGTTTTAAACGTGAGTTCGGGTGCAGGCTCGTACGTCATTCCGGCGTGGGCATCGTATTGTGCCTCCAAAGCCGCGGTGGACATGTTGAGTAAAACCGTAAAGGCTGAGTTGGATGAAACGGGTAATAACGCACGAATTTTATCTGTAGGGCCGGGCGTGGTTGATACCCCTATGCAAGGTGAAATAAGAGGCGCCGCCGCTGAAGACTTTAGTCGGGTAGAGGAGTTTAAAACCTTTAAAACCAATAATGAACTGGCATCTCCCGATGAAATTGCCGAGAAATACTTTTATGTTTTAGAGAATAACCTGTTTGCCGATGAGGTGGTGGGGTCATTGCGCGATGTTACTATGTAAGTAACAAATCAAGATACTTTCCGTTACTCCAATCCACTTAATTTTAATTTTTTGATGTATAAAAATCTTCTTCATTTTACCCTAGCCGCAATATTTTCATTTTTATCTTTTTTCCTTTTTGGTCAGAACCATCATCACTGTGCCACCACCGAAATGTGGGAGCAATTCATTGAGGAAAATCCGCAATATAAAGCACCTGCAGAGGAAGATACTCGACGCTTAGAAGAAGAAACCCAAGAATATCTCAGTGGGAATTTACGCTCTGCACGCAGTCAAAAAATATTGGTACCTGTTGTTTTTCATATTTTACATCAAAACGGTCCCGAGAACATTAGCGATGAGCAAATACATGATTGTATGCGCATCGTTAATGAAGATTTTAGTGCGACAAATGCCGATTTAGAAGAGGTGATACCCCAATTTATAAGCAGGATAGGAAATGCAAATATGGAGTTTCGACTGGCGCGAATAGACCCGAACGGTAATCCTACAAACGGAATTAACCGATACAATACTCCGTTGACAAATGATCCGGGGCAGCACCAAAAAATTAATGGTTGGCCACGGGAAAACTACCTGAATATATGGGTGGCAAATAATATTGCTACGGGCAACACAGCCGCGTATGCCATATTGCCCGGAAATGCAAACAATGTTCCTCACTTGGACGGGATTATGGCCAATCACATTTACGTGGGCAGTATAGGAACAGCCGGTTTTTCTGCAAGGCACACCATTACCCATGAAATCGGGCATGTTTTTAACCTATTACACCCATGGGGGGGAAGTAATACACCGGGTGATCCTGCAAACTGCAATATGACTGACGGCGTGCATGATACACCTGAGACTATTGGCACGCTGGGTATATGTGACCTGAATCAATCCACCTGTGGCTCTTTAGATAACGTACAAAATATCATGGATTACTCCAACTGCGATGTCATGCTTACCCAAGGGCAAATTGACCGTATGCGCGCCTCGGCCAATTCCAATATAGCGCAACGTAGCACACTCACCTCCCCCCAAAATGCTGATGCCACCGGAATTACAGAGCTTTTTGAAGTAAACATAGGTGCGGTAAACCCCACCATTTGCGAAAGAGATACCGTTTTTTTTCGAGATGAATCCCGATATGATCCCGACACTTGGAACTGGAGGTTTGACGGAGCTGAGCCCGAAACGGCAGTCGAAGCTAACCCCCATGTTTACTACTGGAAGCCGGGCTTATATGATGCACGTTTAACAGTTTCTCAAAACAGTGAAGCCCGAAGCGTAATTAGGCCTTCATTCGTTCAAGTCAGTGATTTTGTTGGTGCTTCAATGCCTTACAGTGAAGATTTTGAGCAAGTTGAAGAACTCCCTCATGAGAAATGGTATGCCATGAATAATGAAGGTAACTTTGGCTTTCAAGTGACTAAAGAGCACGGTTACTTGAATTCAACCGGTTTGGAACTGGTGAATTTCGATAATCCGGGTCTTCAAAATGAATTTATTGTTATGGGACCTACTTTAGATACGCGCGTATTTACTTCTTATGATCTCAATTTTAGGGTAGCCTATGCCAGAAACTCTCAGGCTCAAGAACAAGATCGCATACGCATTGAAGTGTCAACGGACTGCGGAGCGACTTGGACTGAGTTATTCAATAGGTTAGCACCTTTTATTGAATCAACACAACCGGTTCAAGGTGAATTTAAGCCTTCTGCACCGGAACATTGGGAAATGAATACGGTAGAAAATATCGGCAGCGAGGGAATAGGTAAGCAAACGCGTTTTCGTTTTGTGGTGGAATCGGCAGGAAATAATAACCTTTACATTGATGACATCAACATCACAGGAAACTGGGGAACACAGGTTCAATTGAAGTCACCTTTTAATAACGAGCAAAACACGGCCGCAAATGTGGAGTTGAGGTGGCAACCCTTAGATAATTGTGATGAATATGAATATGAAGTTGCTGATGACCCGGCTTTTAGCTCTGTGGTTCACACGGGTAAAAATGATGTTATCGGCCTTTCTCCTGATAATGATGACACCAAATACAACGCTACCGGGCTGCAAAATAATCAAACATACTACTGGAGAGTTCGGGGAGTTCAATCCGGGTCACCGCTAGATTGGAGTGAGATATGGTCTTTTACCGTTTCTGCAACGGGAGTGTATGCGCCTGATATCGTGAATCGAAATGAGGTGTTAAATGTTTACCCTAATCCTACTTCGAGCGTAATAAACTATGTTTTTGCCGGTGAAGTTGATGAACATTTCAATTGGGAGTTGCGTTCCATATCGGGTCAACAAATTTTATCGGGCAGGCCAAATGTAGGTACGTCCGAAGTGAGAGGCGAAATTTTTGTTGAAGGACTACCCGCCGGTGTTTACCTTTTTCGCTTGAATACGGATAAACAAGCACACATTAAGAAAGTAATCATTGAATAACCAATTCCTTAGATGGGGAATTATTTACATAATCGAAATAAATGAGAAAACTATCGGCTTTAATACTGTTATTCGTTTTAACAGTAATCAACGTGAAAGGGCAAAGTGAAAACTCGGGAGATTGGTGTTTAACCGACCAAATGGTTGAGGAGTATTTGGAAAACCACCCTGAAGAGAGAGAGGCATTTGAAAAATCATTAGAAGCCGGTCCCGAAGAGGAAATGTTTGAATTTTTAAATACCCGCAGCGGCCCCATCATTGTGCCGGTGGTTTTTCATGTTATCCACGACAACTGTGTGGGTAATGTCGATCTGGAGCAGTTGGAAAACGCTATAGATATTCTCAATGAAGATTTTAGAAGACTTAACGCCGATACCTCTAATACGCGTGCTATATTTCAAAACATTGCAGCCGATGCAGGTATCGAATTTCGATTAGCTAAACTAGATCCCGACGGCAATTGTACCGACGGGGTAGTTCGTATAAATGACCCCGCTCGCACGTACAACGTTAGAAATGAGCCTAAGGAAGTGAGCTACTGGCCGGCCGATCGCTACTTCAATATTTGGCTCGTAAACAGTATTCGCGGGGGTAGTGGCGGAGGAACGGTTTTGGGATTCGCACAATTTCCCGGCAGCGGCCCTTTGCGCACATTTGGTATTGTTCAAAGGCATGATAGAACGGGTAGAATTGGTACTGCGGCGGGCAGAGATGGTAGAACGCTTACTCATGAAGTAGGTCACTGTTTTAACCTATTGCACACTTTCCAGAGCGGTTGTGGTGATAATTGTAACAGCTCCGGAGATCGGGTATGTGATACGCCCCCTACGTCAGACCCAACATTCGGTTGCCGATTTAATCAAAATACATGTTCCAATGATTTGCAAGGGCCTTCTCCTTTTACACAAGACATGCCCGATCAGGTAGAGAATTACATGAGTTATGATCAAAACGGCTGTCAAAATATGTTCACACAAGGACAGGTAACGCGTATGATCAGAGCCATAAATAACAACGGCTTTTTAACGAATTTAGTGAGTAATCAAAATCTTCGTGATGCGGGGGTGCTCGACTTTGAGCCCCGACTGTGTAGAGCTGAGTTTGAAGTTGACGGATTCCCCGAGTGTGAAACCGATATTATACAGATTTGCCAAGGGCAAGAGTTGAATTTTATCAACCGCTCTTTATATAGTCCCGAAGAATACGAGTGGAACTTCTGGGGTGGCTCTCCCGAATCATCTACCGATGAAAATCCGGCCATACGCTACAACACAGCGGGAATATTTTCTGTGCAACTCAAAGCCAAATCAGGATCTGACCAAGAAACGATAATGAAAGAAAACTTTATTCGAGTTTTACCCGCAATAGGTGCCGGAACTCCTATGATGGAATCTTTTGAATTCGATAAAACTTTGATATTGAAAGGCTGGGTGGCTCAGCAGTTTGAAAGTGGCTTTGGGTGGGAACAAACAGACCGAGAGTCATATTCGGGACAAAAATCGGTGAGAATGCGAAACTTCAACTATAGTGAAGGTCGCGCTACGCTTACTAGTGAAAATTACAGTTTGGCAAATATTTCCAACCCTCAACTCGCCTTTTATACGGCGTATTCAAACATGCCGGGTGAGCCTTCTGCAACGCTGATGCGTGTTGAATTTAGCGGAGATTGCGGAAACAACTGGCAAACGGTGAATATAATTACCAACCCGCAATTGTCATCTGCTCCTGAAATGACAACGCCGCTCAGGGGGCTTTCCGCAAACAACTGGAGGCGCCATACCATTAATATTCCGCAGTTCGCTAATACCACAGGGTTTCAATTTAGACTCGTTTTTGAAGGCGACGGAGGTAACGACCTTTACTTAGACGATATCAACATTACCGGCGACTTGAATACGGATGTGCCGGCATTGGTTTCGCCCGCAAATAATGCCAATCCCGTTGCACTAAACCCCAACTTAAATTGGAATCCTGCTCGCGGT
>PXEK01000230.1 GCA_003564735.1 Cryomorphaceae bacterium | reverse complement strand
TCATTGTGAAATTAATTCTACCCCATACCACCATTGCATACTCCAATTTGCGCAAGAAGCGCCAATACCATGATAATGATGAAATCAATGCGCTGTTTACATTTATTGATGTGTGGTATGGAAGTGGTGTCTCTATTGAAGTAAAAACATCGGGTTCAACGGGTACACCCAAAAATCTACGACTCAAAAAACAACATGTAAAAAACAGTGCTCAAGCAACTTACCGTTATTTTGAACCGTGGAATGACCTGCCGCTTTTATTGGCACTACCTATGCAATATGTGGCCGCCAAATTAATGGTAGTGAGGGCACTAGAATATGATCTACCACTAATTTGGGTCCCTCCCACTTCCCTTCCTCTCAATCAACTCAAACAACAGGTACAATTCGCGGCACTGGTTCCCAACCAGGTCTCTAACTGTATAAAACACCTCACTTTTAGCAACATACAAAACCTGATTATTGGTGGGGCTCCCGTAACCACGCAACTCGAAAAAAAACTGCAAAGCGTCTCCACACGTTGTTTTGCCACCTACGGAATGACCGAAACCGCTACTCACGTGGCTTTACGCCCACTCAACGGGTCAAATAAATCTGATGTATTTACCTTTATGCGGGGAATTACAGGTTCCGTTAATTCGGCAGGGTGCCTAGTGATTCACGCTCCAAACCTAGGCGTTGAAGCTCTTGAAACCAATGACATAATAGAGTTGAACGGTATCACTTTTCGTTGGCGCGGACGTAAGGACTTTACGATCAACTCGGGCGGACTAAAAATACACCCGGAGGAATTGGAGAAAAATCTGGACGGCATCCTTAATTACCCCTTTTATTTTTGGTCAGAACCCGACCCCGTTCTGGGAGAAAGGCTCATTATGATTGTTGAAAATGAGCCGGGAGCAATAAACCAAGAGTTATTACTGAGCAAACTTCGGGAAAGGCTGAATGATTCAAAATACTTACCAAAAATGATATACGCGGCCGAGGAATTCAAATACTCCAAAAACAAAAAGTTACTCCGTGAAAAAACCTTTGACGCATCTAAGCGAATCGATTGAAAATACACTCTCGCAAAAAGAGGCAAAGACATTGAAACAAGTGCTAAAAAAATCGTTTGCTACAAATCAATTAAGTAACTTCGCAAAAACTAATAGTAATGAAACAAATAATTTGTTACCTTTTCATACTCGGTATAACTCTTTTATCCATTCCGCAAAAATCACAAGCTCAAGGCTTGGAGTTACGCGCCGGTGCAGGGATTTCACAAACCTTGAGAACCCATCAGCAAGGTCAACCCTCGGGTTTTTTATTGCTCCCGGGGTTGCGCTACCGAACAGCAGACCGGCACCTCGCCGTCGGTTTGGACGTCAATTACAATTATTTTGACTTTGAAAACGATCCTGACCTATCATACTCAAGCCTGGGTTATATCGCGTCTATGGAGTATTACCTAAGTGAAGATAAATTTCACGTTTACATAGGCTTGTCGGGGGGGTATTTTGACCGAAGACAAGATGTGGGTATTGCACAGACCGGAAGTAACGTAGTTTCCAACTCAGCTTGGAGTATTATTCCTCGCGGGGGTATAGACTATGAACTTTCACACAGTGTTTCGGCCTTTGCCGATTTTGGCTTCCGAATACTTTTCACAGACAGTGGAGCCTCAGGTGCCGGCCGTAACGACGGCTTTGTTGATGCCTCTTTTGGCTTATCCTTTAAACTTTATAAGTCCGGACCCCGAGGACTATAAATACTATTTAAGTCATTCCTCGGCTCAACGGCAACGCGTTGCGGCAAGTATCGGGAGATTACTTTTTAGTGACCACACCATTCTTCAAAACGTATTCTTCCTTACTTTCAGGACAAACGGCGATATCATTGTCACCAAACTCGAGTCTGTGACCGTATTCACTCATCCAGCCTATTTGTTGAGCGGGATTTCCCACAACCAAAGCATAATCAGGAACGGTTTTCGTCACTACGGCCCCCGCCCCTATAAATGCGTACTTACCTATGTCCCTGCCGCAAACAATAGTCGCGTTTGCGCCAATGGAAGCACCTTTTTTAACCGTGGTTTTTTCGTATTGTCCGCGACGGTTTACTCCGCTTCTCGGGTTGGTTACATTGGTAAATACACAGCTGGGGCCTAAGAAAACATCATCTTCACAAATCACCCCCGTGTAAATACTCACATTATTTTGAACCTTAACATTATCACCCAAGGTAACATCAGGCGAAACCACGACGTTTTGTCCTAAATTACACCCTTTCCCCAGCACAGCCCCCTTCATAATGTGCGTAAAATGCCAAATTTTAGTGTTTTCGCCGATAGTACACCCCTCGTCAATAACGGCGGTTTCATGTGAAAAATAGTGTTTACTGCTCATTGTCGTATTTTATGATTTTAAAAAGTCCATTACAATTTTCCCGAACTCCTCAGGCTTTTCGGCGTGTAACCAATGGCCGGCATCCTTAATATCAACAATCTCATTATCGGGGAAAACTAAATCAATTTCGCCCTTGTGTTCCTCCTTAATGTAATTAGATTGAGTACCTCGAATAAAAAGCGTTTTACCGGGGAATCGTGCATCTAAAATGGCGTCTCCCATTTTATCTATATTTTCGGTAATCACAGGCAAGTTAAATCTCCATCCAAAACTACCCTCTTTTTTGCGGTATAAACTCTTCATCAAAAATTGCCTGATACCTGCTTCGGGGATATACTTTGCCAAATAATCATCAGCATCAATTCTTTTTTCCAATCGGTCAAGCGGCACAGAGTTTAGCGCTTCAAGTATAAGGTCATGCCTAACGGGGTAGCTGCAAGGAGAAATATCGGCAACGATCAGATTTTTCACACGGTAAGCGTAGTTTTGAGCGAATTTCATCACAATTTTGCCTCCCATGGAATGACCTAATAAAAAAGCGTCGTTAATATCCAAAGAATCCAACAACTCCTTTAAGTCTTCCTTCATCACTTCATAATCCATAAGCTCATCGTGGCCGGATCTGCCGTGATTTCTGGCATCAATGGTGATGACTCTGTAATGCTCACTCCATTTACGCGCGTGCGAACTCCAGTTATCGAGCATACCTAAAAGTCCATGTATAACGATTAAGGGTTCACCTTTGCCGTACTCTTTATAGTTGAGTTTCATTTTGTAGATTTTTCAATTTCTCTCAAGTACATTTGAATGGTATTCTCCAAACCGTAATACAATGAGTCACTAATGAGCGCATGACCTATAGAAACCTCCAGTAAACCCGGCACATTAGCCACAAAGTAGGCTAAGTTATCAAGGTTTAAATCATGCCCTGCGTTAAGTCCCAATTGACAGTCCCGCGCCACCAAGGCCGCATCGGCAAAAGGTTTTACGGCTGTTTGTCGTGAAGAATTATAGTTTACCGCATAACTTTCAGTGTAGAGCTCGACCCTATCCGTTCCGGTTTTTGCGGCAGCTTCAATCATTTTCGCATCAGTTTCCATGAATAAACTCACTCTACAACCGTATGATTTAATGCGCTGTACTACATCATTCAAAAAAGAAGCATTTTTCAACGTATCCCATCCCGCATTGCTCGTAAGCACATCAGGTGGATCGGGCACAAGCGTAACTTGTTGGGGCTTCACCTCTTCAATCAGGCTCAAGAAGTCCTCACCCGGGTAACCTTCAATATTGAATTCCGTGCTCAAAAGCGGGGCTATCTCCCGAACGTCGGCATACCTGATATGTCGTTCGTCGGGCCTGGGATGAACCGTAATTCCTTGAGCCCCATAGCTTTCACAATTCACAGCTGCTTTTGACACATCAGGAATTGAACCACCTCTCGCATTCCGAATTGTAGCAATCTTATTAATATTCACGCTTAATTTAGTCATAAATCCTACTTTTGGCGACAGAAATAAATTTCGTGCGGCAAAAGTAACAGAATTTACTGCTCGAAGTTTATACAGATTTCGCTATACTCTGTAATTACGCTACAAAAAATGCTCATTCTATGATTGCCTTAGAACTCATTTCTCAAGACATAACACCGCTCAACATTAACGACACCTGTGATGTCACTTTTGACTTATTCGATGAATATAAAGTGACCCACCTACCCGTTTGTGATGAAAATGACATGTTTCAGGGCATGATTAGCGAAAATGATGCTTATGACGTTGAACGCCCCGATACGCCCTTTTCACAATTGAAGAGACTCCTCGCGCCGCTGTACGTTGAGGAAAACGACCACGTTTTTAAAGTCATTTCACTCATGACCTCATCAAATTGCAGTTGCATAGCCGTGTTAACTCCTAAAAAAAGACTTTTGGGTACCATTACCGCTGACGTACTCATGAAGGTAATTGGCGACACCGCACTAATTGGAGATATTGGAGGGGTTTTAGAACTTGAGATGAATAGTTTCGATTATTCTTTGGCTGAAATTTCGAGACTTGTGGAAAGCAATGACGCGCGAATATTGGGCAGTTACATTCGTAATGTACCCGATTCCAAAAAAATCTACGTCACCCTAAAAATCAATAAAACCGATTTGTCGGGAATTATTCAAACCTTTCAGCGCTACGAGTACGACATATCTGCATCATATTTCGAAAATGGAACAACAGATTCTCTTCAAGACAGATACGACAATTTACTCAACTACTTAAACCAATAATGGATGCTTACAAGGCGCGGTATTTTAATAGCGGCCCTATGTATCATCATCACTACAGGCCTAAATGTTCGCGCCCAATCGGTTCCCGAAGTGCCATACTATATTGTTCATGATATACGCGTGCACGGCAATGAAGTCACAAAAGAATTCATCATCCTTCGCGAACTTACCTTTGCGCCGGGTGACACTTTATTGTTAAATGACTTAATTCGAAAAATCAACCGAACCGAATTCAACCTCAGTAACACACTACTCTTTAACTTTGTAAACATTGTCCCCACTTTTGACAGTAAAAAAGTAGAATTTGACATTTATCTGAAGGAGCGGTGGTACATTTGGCCGTATCCTATGATTGAAAATGCCGACAGGAACTTCAATAGGTGGTTTGAAGATAGAGACTTTAGGCGACTAACATACGGATTAGATTTATGGCTCAATAACTTTCGAGGCAGAAACGAAATTCTACAAATCAAAGCCGAAACCGGTTTTGAGCGCACTTTGGCCGCCTATTACAAAAAACCGTTTATCGATCGTAAAAAAAGATTCGGTATCAAACTGGGCGGCGGTTATGCCATGAATAAAGAAGTTAACTTTGGCAGCGAGGAAAACCGCAGGCTTTTTTTCAGAGCCGATGATGCGCAACGGGAAAATTACTTTACAGAGGTTGCCCTCACCTATCGCAGAAACTTATACACTTTTCACGAATTGGGCGTATCGTTTAACAACATTTCGGTGAGCGATAGTATAGTACAAGAAAGTCAACCATTCAATTACTTACACAAAAACCAAAATCAATCTCGTTTTTTCACTCTTACTTATCAAATCAAGCATGACACGCGCGACTTTATCATCTACCCCCTCAGCGGCCGAATGTTTTTGTTTAGGCTTCAAAAAACGGGTCTGGGATTACTTCCCGATGCCCCTGACCTTTTGGAGGCCTACAGTCAAGTGCATCATCACCTAAAAATCGCTAAAAGACTGCGCTTATCTAACGGTTTGTACGGCAAACTGAACCTGTTAAACGATCCTCCTTATTTTCATCAACGCGGATTGGGTTACGGCGACTTTGTGAGAGGTTACGAACTATACGTTATGGACGCTCAAAGCTACGCTATTTCACGTAATAATCTAAAAATAACCTTGGTAGAACCCCGCACCAAAAAACTTAATTTCATGCCCGGCGAAGCTTTTAAAACCGCCTTTTACGCCGTCTACTTCAACCTGTTTACCGATGCCGGCTATGCACGTGACGCACTGTTTTATAATCAGAACCCCCTCTCCAATGAGTGGTTGGTGGGTTATGGCGCCGGCTTGGATTTTGTTACGTACTATGACCTGATTTTGAGGATGGAATATTCATTAACGTCAAACGGAGACCGCGGAATATATTTCCATTTCGTGAAACCCATATAGTCTTCTGCGACACAATTAAATTTACCTCAGAAAAAAACGGCAAGTAATCGCAATCCCCAATTGTATAATTTCATTTAATCTCTGTTCGGTTCTGACCATAAAACAGAATGAAATTAAATGAATACAAGCCTTTCGGCATACCGAATTCATATACTTTTGCTTCGTGAATTCATTAAAAGATATAAAATCTGTTGCGCTTTTTGGCGCTAAAGTAGAACCTCAAAACAAAGGGTTAATCTGCTCTTTGCTTAATACATTAAAAGATTACAACATATTGATTTTCATGCAGTCAAAAATGCACGATTCTTTAAAAGGCTCCATGAATCAAAATACTGTAAATCCCTATGAAAGTGAAACTGAGATAGCCGGTAAAATACAACTCATCATAAGTATAGGCGGTGACGGTACTTTTTTAAATGCCGCCAAACACGCCGTAAACCTCAGTATTCCCATTTTAGGATTCAATACCGGGCGATTGGGCTACTTGGCGCGTATTTCAAAAGGTGAAATGCAACAATCATTGACAGACCTACTAAACAACAAATTTACGATTGAAAATCGGGCACTACTCCAATTGCAAAGTAACCCTCAACTTTTTGGAGCTCAAAATTTTGCACTAAACGAATTTACGGTGCACAAAAATGACTCCTCTTCCATGATTACCGTGAAAACCAAATTAAACGGTGAGTTTTTAAACGCTTACTGGGCCGACGGTCTTATTATTTCTACTCCCACAGGTTCTACCGCATACTCCATGAGTTGCGGTGGCCCCATTATCATGCCCGGATCAAACAACTTCATCATCACGCCGGTAGCGCCGCACAACCTCAACGTGAGACCTCTTGTAATACCCGATGACAGTGAAATTGAATTAACCGTTGAAGGAAGAGGGAGTAATTGCATAGTAAGTTTGGATTCAAATATCGTTACGCACAACTTGCATACTACTTTCAAAGTAAAAAGACACCCCAAAAGTCTCGAGTTCATCAACTTAAATAGCCACAGCCACTTGAAAACCCTTCGCAACAAACTCAACTGGGGGCTTGACCAACGAAACTAAATCTCGATGTTTTCAACACTTTGTTGTTGAAATTTTATAAATTTGCGTCACCTTAAACCTTATTGTGACAATTACCCGACTATTACACCTCTTACTCGGCACAATACTGGCAATGTATTGTGCTAAATCTCAAGGCCAAAGAAAGCCTTGGCATAAAACCAAACACGAAATAAGTGTTGGCGCGGGCTATGCCAACTGCCTTACAGATTTAGGGGGAGGCTCAGGCGACGGCGGATACATTCGCGATTTAGACTTAAATATGACTCGACCCGCAGCTCAAGTAGGTTATAGATTGAGAGTTGGCGATAAGACTGCCTTTAAAAGTACATTTTCATACATGCGTGTTGGGGGAGACGACGCCAACTCCGGAAATGAAGGACGAAGAGAAAGAAACCTCAATTTTCGATCAAACATTTATGAATTAAAACTTCAGTTTGAGTACTATTTAGTTGAGGAGCCCGAAGGTATTTACAATTTTGCCGGATACCGTTACAACGGTCCGTTTCGGTTCGATTACTCCCTCTACCTGTTTGGAGGAATAGCCCCCTTCTACTACAACCCCAAAGCCACCTTCCAAGGAGAGAGCTACTCACTTAGAGACTTATCGACTGAAGGACAAGGGTTACCCGGCGCGCCGGATCCTTATGGTTCAATAGCCTTAGCCATACCCATGGGAATTGGCTTTAAGTACATTATCAATAGGCAGACGAGCGTCGGCTTCGAGACATCAATACGATTTACCACCACTGACTACCTAGATGACGTGAGTACGCAATATTACGACTTGAGTATTATTCGACAAGAAAGGGGGGACGCGGCCGCGGAACTCTCTGACCGCAGATTGAGAGACAATAGAGGTAGCGGAAGAGGGCAGCGGGGCAACCCCGGAAATAATGACGTTTATTTTGCGGGTTTTATCACCTTCAATTACAAACTTGCACAAT
>PXEK01000262.1 GCA_003564735.1 Cryomorphaceae bacterium | reverse complement strand
TAATAGGGCCTTTGACTGCAAGACGTAGACCCACCCAAAATCATCATGGCCAGACCGAGAAACAGCAAAAGAGTTTTAAACTTGGAAAAAAAGTATCTCAATTTTATCTATGTTTATTCCGGTATATTTTCCGCACGTGCAAAGGAAACAAATTTATGCGTTTTGAAAAGTAAAAAAGTGATATTCAAGAAGCAGTTTAACTAATGCGTAAAGTATATTTGCCCTGCATGAAGAACGCGCTAAGCAAGAAAAAGCTTTTTCATCACCTACCTGCAAAAGAAATGCCTTTTAACGACAAAACAAACAATAAAATGAAAAAGTATTTACTCATTATCAACCTAATTTTAGTGTCTCTCATCGTTGTTTTTAGTATTCAAAATGCTGCAGCGGTGAAAGTCGTATTTTGGATTTGGAAAGTAGAAATATCGCTTGCTTTATTGATGGTTGTTTGTGTGGGTACGGGAATACTAATAGCCTCAGTAGCTAATTTATTTACGGGTGATAAAAAAAAGTCGATAAGAAAAAATAAACCGGGGGATGATATTCCCGGCTCCGCAAACGACAAAACAAAAAATAAAAGTGATGATAACGTTTCTTAGAATTAAAGCGAGAATACTGTTTCCTCTCGGGAACATCACGAAGCGTTGTCAACTCAAAACGAGCACAAACCTGCTACCACGGAAAAGCTGACGTGTAAACATTACTTCGGGTACAGGCAAAACACTAAAACAGGTGCGTAAAATCGTATTTTATAAAGAATCACGATAAAAATTACAAAACACCAAACCAAAACGCTGATTAAAGGTTAGGCATATACCGCAATATACAGGTAAATTTTCAATGAGTACAGTTACCAACATAAAAAAAACCGTAAGTGGTGAAATGGAGCTTTTTGAGAAGAAGTTTCGTTCTTCACTTAAAAGCAGTGCGCCTTTACTTGATAAAATCACACATTACATCATAAAGCGAAAGGGTAAACAGGTACGCCCATTGTTCGTTTTTCTCACCGCTAAACTGACGGGGAAAGTTACGGATAGTACCTACAATGCAGCCGCTTTAATTGAATTACTACATACGGCAACGCTTGTTCACGATGATGTAGTCGATGATGCTTATGAACGTAGAGGCTTTTTCTCACTCAACGCGCTTTGGAAAAATAAAATTGCGGTTTTAGTAGGGGATTACTTATTGTCAAGAGGTCTATTACTGAGTATTGACCGCGGGGAGTTTGACCTTTTGCGCTTGGTAAGTAATGCCGTGAAAGAAATGAGCGAAGGCGAATTGCGGCAAATCGAAAAAACAAGAAAACTCAATATAACTGAGGAGGTTTACTTCGAAATCATCCGACAAAAAACGGCCACACTCATTGCGGCATGTTGTGCCTCCGGGGGAGCCTCAAACGGTTCTGACCAAAAAACTATCGATAAACTTTACAAGATGGGGGAACTTACAGGCATTGCCTTTCAAATAAAAGACGATTTGTTTGACTATGGTGCAGGGTCGAAAATAGGCAAACCTACCGGCATTGACATCAAGGAGAAAAAAATGACTTTGCCGTTAATTTACGCACTCAACAATGCTAATCAGTCAACGCGCAAAAAACTCATTTACATAATAAAAAACAAGAATAACGACAATAAAAAAGTATCTGAAGTTATTGATTATGTAAACAGTAGCGGCGGTATCGAATACGCAGCGCAAAAAATGAATGCGTACGCCGATGAAGCCAAAGAAATATTAATGGAATTCCCCGAGAATGAAGCACGTCAATCGCTCTTTAATCTCATAGATTATACCATAAAACGGGTAAAATAGTACTGAAATACTATTCCACCCGTTTTTTATAATTTCCTAAGTTAAATCTCTATCCCTTTTATTTGAATGCCGGTATTCCGGTAATATCCATGCCCGTAATTAAAAGGTGAATGTCATGCGTACCTTCATAGGTAATTACCGATTCCAAATTGGCCATGTGCCTCATGCAGGGATATTCATTGGTAATACCCATTGCACCGTGAATTTGTCGAGATTCTCTGGCGATATCTATGGCCATTTTCACATTATTGCGTTTTGCCATAGAAATTTGTGCGGTTGTGGCCCGACCTTCATTTCTGAGTTGACCTAAGCGATAAGTAAACAGTTGTGCTTTTGTAATTTCCGTAATCATTTCTGCCAACTTTTTTTGCTGCAATTGGAAGCCCCCTATGGGTTGGTCAAATTGAGTGCGTTCTAAAGAGTACCTCAAGGCACTATCGTAACAATCCAAGGCAGCACCAATGGCTCCCCAGGCAATGCCGTAACGAGCCGAATCCAGACACGATAACGGAGCTCCCAAACCCGATTTACCGGGTAGAATATTGGTTTTTGGCACTTTTACATCAGTAAACAACAGCTCACCTGTAGCGCTGGCTCTCAAAGAATGTTTCCCTTTCATTTCGGGGGTTTCGAACCCTTCCATTCCACGTTCCACGACAAGTCCGTAAATTCTTCCTTCCTCATTTTTTGCCCAAACCACGGCAATATCTGCAAAGGTGGCGTTGGAAATCCACATTTTTGAGCCGTTCAAAATAACGTGGTCACCATCCTCTTTAAAATTAGATAGCATTCCGCCCGGGTTAGAGCCGTAATCAGGTTCCGTTAACCCGAAACATCCCATCATTTCACCGGTGGCCAATTTGGGAAGGTATTTTTTCTTTTGTTCTTCAGAGCCGTATTTAAAAATAGGATACATCACCAAAGATGACTGCACTGAGGCGGTCGAACGCACTCCCGAATCTACCCTTTCCAGTTCTTGCATCAGTAACCCGTAAGTAATTTGATCGAGTCCCGCACCACCGTACTCTTCGGGTATGTAAGGCCCAAAACAGCCGTGCTCACCTAGTCCGCTTAAAATTTGATTCGGGAAGTCAGCTCTTTCATAATAATCCTCTATTATAGGTGATACTTCTTTTTTCAAGTACGCTCTCAACGAATCTCTAATCAACTTTTGTTCATCACTGAGGAATTCGTCCATTAAATAGTAGTCGTGTGCTTTATACTGATCAGCCATATATAATTTATCTTAGAATTGAACGCCAAAGGTACGTCTTAACCATCACTTTAAAAACAGTATTTCACACGGTATTGTTCAAGTACAATTCCTTTGTATAGGAACGTCAATAGAGTTACGTGAACCCCCGAGATGTTGTATCTTTGTATCACAAAATTTTTTGGATTTGGGAAAAGAAAACAATGTAGCCGTTATTGGCGGGGGAAGTTGGGCCTCGGCCATCGTAAAGATGTTAACCAATAACTTGGACAACGTGAATTGGTGGATGCGCAATGAAAAAAGTGTTGAGCACATCATGAAATACCGCCATAACCCGAAGTACCTTCAATCTGTAGAATACAATACTGATAAAATCACCATCAGTACCGATTTAACGAAAATTATCTCTGACTCCGACGTTTTGGTCATGGCTACTCCATCGGCTTTTGTTTACGACTTATTTCACGAATTCCCTCAAGAGCTCATTAAGGACAAAGTGATTGTATCAGCCATAAAAGGAATCATTCCTGAGTACCACGCTATCCCGGCCCGATACTTTCACAAAACGTTTCGTGTACCCTACGAAAAAATAGCCATGATTTCCGGCCCTTGTCACGCTGAAGAGGTGGCCTTGGAAAGACTTTCGTACCTCACTATTGCTTGTCCCGACGAGGCTGTGGCCAAAACCTTTGCCGATATGGTAAGTTGCAGGTATATCAAAACCTCAACTTCAGATGATTTATTCGGTACGGAACTTTCAGCAGTTTTGAAAAATGTATACGCCATTGCCTCCGGTATTTATGCGGGCTTGGGGTACGGTGATAATTTCCAAGCCGTGCTTATATCCAATGCCATCCAAGAGGCTGAGCGTTTTATAGATGCCGTAAACCCTATACATCGAGACGTTCTCACATCTGCCTACATTGGCGACTTGCTGGTTACCGCGTACAGTAAATTTTCAAGAAACCGCACTTTCGGGTTCATGCTGGGTAAGGGTTATTCAGTGAAAACGGCACAACTTGAAATGGAAATGATTGCCGAGGGTTACTACGCCGTAAAAAGCATCAAGAAAATAAATGAAAAATTTGATGTGGAATTGCCCATATGCGACGCTGTTTATAATATCATCTACGAGCGTATCAGTCCGGTTATTGAAACGAGTATTCTTGCGGATAAACTTTCATAATTCTTTCTTGTATTATTACTCATTGGGTTGTGGGCTCTGACCAAAAAAATCAAATCATAATTTTTGATGTTTGTGTGACGCTGCTTTTCCTCGCTCTTTTCTCTTTTTCATGTAGCGCTTCAATACTGCGTTTATGAGAATGGTGGCCATAATTAACAACGCTCCGGCATAAAAACCGAGAGACATTTTTTCATCATCGCCAAAAATGAGAAGTGCCAAAATGATAGAGTAAACGGGTTCCATATTGATGCTGATACTCACCGTAAAAGGTGATAATACGCGCATTACGTCAATACTAATTAAAAAGGCAAATGCGGTGCAAACCAATCCCAAGAGCAGCAGGTAAAATATATCTTTCGGCGCGGGAAAACCTTCCAATATGGTGAAATCACCCGCAACGGAGTAATAAATCGAAATACCGATAAAACCTCCCAGCATTTCGTAGAGTGTCATTACTCTGGGCTTTGCTCCCTTATTGACGAGTTTTCCGTTAATCACCGTAAATAATGAGGCTAAGAATGCGCTGAGTAACGCCACCAAAATTCCCAAAGCATATTCAGTTTCAAAGTTGAAAATCATGAGGAGCCCCGCGATGACACAAAAACCAAAAATCACCTCGTAAAAAACAATGCGCTTTTTAAAAAATAGAGGCTCTAAAAATGAGGTAAATAAGGTTGCTGAGGCCAAAGTAGCTAAGGCCACACTCACTGTGGACACTTTGATGGCATAAAAAAATGTAACCCAATGCAGGGCAACGATTAGGCCGATGCCAAGGTAAAGTAGTAGTGTTTTTGTGGATACGCGAATATCAAACTTTATGACCTTAAGCCAAATGAAAATACCGAGAAAAGCGATGAGCATACGGTACCAAACAATATCTGTAGAGGGTAATTCAATGACCTTTCCAAGAATGCCCGTGAAACCCCAAATCAAAATTATTAAATGGAGTAGTAACTGCTCCTTGATATCAGAGGTTTTCTTCATTCTCTCTAATTTCCCTTCTCGCCTCGGCTAATGTGGTGACACCACCAGAAACAATAAACTTCATCACTTCAGCAGACTTTGCGTTGAGCGGGGTAACGTTGCGTTGATCGACGATAAATAAATTACCCGAAAAGTTGTAAGAATGAGGTAAATAAACAGCTACTTTGTTGGGGCTGATTCCTAGTTCATTCAAATCGGTTTGTGTGACAAAGCCCAGCCTTTCCAAATTGGATTCGGCACTGAGCTTTACTAAAACCGGTTCGGTGAACTTTTTCTTTTGCCCTAAAATGGATGTAAATAAATCGGCGATTGTTGTATAAATGCTTTTTACTACGGGCGCTTTGTTGAGTAGTTCATTGAACAACGCTTTTATGGGGCGTCCCACAATAGTGTTACCTGCAAAACCCAAAAAAGTCACCAAACCAAAAA
Source organism: Cryomorphaceae bacterium (assembly GCA_003564735.1). GTDB lineage: Bacteria > Bacteroidota > Bacteroidia > Flavobacteriales_G > Salibacteraceae > Salibacter. The sequence goes on along the minus strand of PXEK01000262.1, from coordinate 2,471 downwards.
TGATGAGAAGTCCTGCTCCCGGGAAGAGGTCAAAGGGCAACAAGTCATCAATTATGAAAAAGGCCTGAACTATGATGTACACCGTAATAGCTACCGGTGTAATAAGTACCAGACCTTGTAAAAAATATCTGATTAATGCTCTAAAATAAGGATGATTCATTATTAAATTTTAATTCAGTAACACGTGTTTTAATTGATAATCAAAGCAACATCGTAAAAATACGTTTTGATCGTCTCTTCTCTATACATTATTAGGCCGAATAGCTATATTGTAACCCATAGACCAAAAAAAGAGATTTAACAAAATCGCTACCAAGTCCCGTTTTCTAAGATTACAAAAGACTCCAAAAAATTATCGGTTATTGCTCCTTCAGCTGATTTTGTTTGTACAAAGGTAAACCACGTACAACTAAATCGTAGGAATGATCGATTAAATTCCGCACCAAATCATCGGGGACGCTGCCGTCTTGTTCAACGGTATTCCAGTGCTTTTTATTCGTGTGATACCCGGGGTTGATTCCGCGATACTTTTCCCTGAGCTCTATAGCTCTCTCGGGGTCACATTTCAAGTTTACACTTTCAAAAGCGTCAATATCACATGCTGCAAAAATTTTATTCATGACCTTGAAGACCAAAACTTGATCATCAAAGGGCATGGATTCTTCCGCGCCTTTCTTAGCCAAACAATACTCTCTGACTTCTGCAATATTCAAAAGAGTTATGATTTTATTTGATGGGAACGGATGAAACACTTTTCACGGTAGAAAGAATGACGCTTGAACGCATTTGGGCTATTTCCTCAATTTTACTCAACTTATCATTGACCAGCTTGTCATAAGCGGCAATATCGCTCACAAGAACTTTAATATAATAATCGTAATCGCCCGTAATTTGCTGACACTCTATCACCTCATCAATATCCATGATTTGATCTACAAATTTTTGAACGGCGTTATCTATTTGTCTAATAAGTGATATTTGAATAATAACTTTTAGGTTCAGGCCCAGTTTTACGGGGTCTAAATCGGCATTATATCCACGAATATAGCCTTTGTTTTCCAGTTTACGAACGCGCTCAAGGGTGGGAGCAGGTGAAAGTCCCACTTCCTTAGACAGGTTCAAGTTCGTCATTCTACCATTATCTTGTAAAATCCTCAATATTTTCCTGTCTATATCGTCTATTGGCTTCATGGATGTATCAATAAAAGTTAATCTATTTTTCTTATGCTGTGCAAAACCGGTCGCGAGGGTGTCGCATCATTTTCGAAGTTTGCACACTGCAAATTTAGTAAATAGACGCTATCTACAACAGAATCAGGCACAAATATAGTTTCTGTAATTGTCGAGCATTTGCGAATTTTATTCGGAATGCCAAATAAAATTTTGTGTGCAGATAGCTTTCCAGCATCTTCTTCTTTATCTACAGACGGCATGTCAATTAACAGATGCGAGTAACCTTCACTAACGATGCGCTCGGCAGCGCGTGAAGTTAAATACGGCCAATTGGTTCCTGTATGATTTTTATGCAGTTTCTCCTTAGTGTTAGGAAGGGTTCTGATTATCAAAGCCTCAGCACCATCCGTATTGGATATATCATTTAAGCAGTCTACCGTAATTTGCCGGTCATTTCCCGATTCCAAGGGCGTAACGGTAATTAAACGAGCGAACATCATATAACTCTTGAGAGAGTTATTTACGGAGTGAACTTTCTCTGTAATATGACCCAAACACTCGGTGTGTGTGCCGTGTCCGTGCGGATTGAACTTTATATCTCTAAAATTAACATTTCCACCCTCTTTGACCGACCCTACAAAGCCTTCCATTTTTACCGGTTCAAACGTTGGTGGAGTTACGTACCAAGCCGCCGGGCCTGTTGGAGACACAGGCAAGCTCAAATCAATAGGCTCAGAAAAATCAACCTCATACAAAGATTCACCCAAAGCTATTTTTGCTTTCACAACGCCGAAGATTTAGGTTTGAAGGGTCTCATGATCAATCGTACTCCCCTGTCATAATTAATGTAATTCCATATCCAATTCAAGAGCGTAACCACTTTATTTCTAAAGCCCACTAATGACAACAGGTGTACCAACATCCAAACTACCCAGCCCGGTAGCCCTGCAAAATGTAGTTTATTGATATCAACCACCGCTTTATTTCGACCGACGGTAGCCATTGAGCCTTTATCATTATACTTGAAGGGCTTTAATTCTTTCCCCTGTTGCGCTCTCTTCAAATTTTTCCCAAGCCAAACGCCTTGCTGCATTGCCGTGGGCGCAACTTGCGGATGCCCGCTGGGATAATCTTCCGTTTTGGTCAGAGCCACATCCCCTATCGCATAAATATTAGGCGTGCCTTTTACCAAATTGTATTCATCAGTGAGGTAGCGCCCGGCTTCTATACTATCCTCTGCTATACCGCTTAAAATTTTACCCTTTACACCTGCAGCCCATATTAACGTTTCGGCCGGT
>PXEK01000236.1 GCA_003564735.1 Cryomorphaceae bacterium | reverse complement strand
TATTTTTTTCACGCTCTTTTTTTGTGGTGTTTTTACTGCATTTTATACCGGGAGCTTTAAACGCGCAGGAATTAAACAAATATCGGGGGGATTATATTTTACAAGGCGACACTACACCGGGCTATGCTGAGTTTAACTATGAGCTAAAGGGTAGCGATACTATTAAACAAGGTGATTTTTTATTTAGATCTACAGTCCCTGAGGTTGAGAGTGACTATTTTATGGGGATTGAATTTGATGGAGAATATTTAGATAATAGAAAAAACGGAAATTGGACATTTAAGAGATCGCGATTCCGACCATCGGGAACTCCGCAAATTGTAAATGATCATATAACCTATCCTGCCACGGGAACACGCTATAGCGTTAAAGCCGCTTTTAAAAACGGGTTAGCAAATAATTCTTGGGAAGTACTTTCGGGTAAAATTGATAGTGGACTATGTGTTGATACCGCATTTTGGGTGATACCGCATTTTGACGCGGGTAATTTGACCGGTGAATTTAAGGGGAAAACTAAACTCATCAATTTAAGTGGGTATTTTAGCGATGCCGGTTTGATAACCGGTGAGTGGGTGGCAGAACATAAAATCGAAGAAAAACAAATTGAGGAATTTAGATTTTATGACAACGGAATACTTAAACGACTATTTTTTCTCGTTGATAACGAGAGGGTAGAAGTTGACCTTCCCGGTTTTGATATTGATGTGAATTTACAATCAGAAAATCTTGATACAATTTCAATTGATAACCTTTATTTTCAGGTAATATTAAATAGCGCCCAAAAGGCAAATGACAAAGATTTAACGGCATTTATTGACAGTACAAACAGGCTTTTGTATAACGCTATGAGTTCAGTACAAACTTTTAATAATCGCCGTATATGGAAACTAATTCCCGGGAGTGATAAAGCGCATTTTGGCAGGGTGGTTTTAAAAAAGTATGTGCTTTCTAAAGATGAGAAAGATTTTGCTCAAACTGCTTCAAGAATAGTTGGGAATATCACGGAGATTCTAAAAGATTTTTTTGATGATGCGCAAATTGATATTTCCAGACACTCATTTGAAGATTTAAGTTTGCAATATGAAACCATGAAGGTTTATCGTCAAAATATTGAAGAGTTGGAGGGAATTGTACGTGTGTATAATTCTGATTACATACAATATTTGGATAGGACGGAGTTTTCAAGTTACCTTGAACCGGAATTAAAAACAGGGAATAGTCAAATTGTTTATGAATTCAAAGACAACACTAAGAGTGAACATGTGGAGTTTGCGGATTTGAATAGTACCAATAAAGAACGCTTGAGCCAATGGGTTGAATACCTTGAGGAGGTTTTGGAGAAAGTAAAGGAAATAAATAAACTCTCAGAGGAACGTGTTGAACAATTTAAAAAAGAAACAAAACTAAATGAGGCTGAGAAAAAGCTGATTGTAACACGCGACACTCTATTATCATTATACAATCATGAAGAGCAGTTTGATACTTTTAATGACTTTCACTTTAGAATAACTCCGAAAGTAAGATCATTCATAAAAACCAAGTTTGATAACTACGCTTCGTTATCGGTGGAGGGAAGACTCGAAGAGGGTGAAATATTATTGAATTGTTTTAAGGAGCTTGTGTTTTTGTATGATGTTCTTGCCGAACAGCCGGATAAGCGAGAAAAGATTGATGATTTGTACATGCGTAATGTTTGGAGTCCATTCACTTTAACTTACATGGATGAACGAGTGAAAGAGCGATTGTATGAAACGTATGAAAATATTATTTATCCCGAATCTGTTGACCGATTAATGAATAATATAACCTGTAAGAGTTTTCGGGAAAATGCTGAAAACTTAAATTTAATTTATTCTAAAATGGTTAAATTGAGAGATCAAGATACAAAACAATTGGAGCGTGACCTGCGTCGGGTAAATGATCTCGAAGAGATTAATGAAATTATGAATCTTAATTTGACCTTGGATTAATTTATGAAGCTATTGAAATTCTATATAGTTTTAGGGTGGTCGTTTTTTGTGTTTTTATCGGGTGCACTAAAGGCACAAGAGTATCAAATTCCGGATGAAGCTCAGTTTGAAGATCCCGGCACCTTAGTTTGGATGGGGACTTACAGTACAATACGACTTGGTGAAAAACTATATTGGGAAGCACAACACCATTACAGACGAAGTAATTTTGATGGGACACCTTGGGTAGGTCGTATGGCACAAATTTATAACCGCCATGCACTTACATATAAATTCTCAGATAAATTCTTGTTTACCTTAGGTCCGGTTTTACGCTTAAACTTTAGCCCGGATCCCGGAAATGATGACTTCAAAGGCTTGACCCTTGAACCTCGAATTTGGCATGAATACGTTTTTCCCGATTACGGTTATATATTTGGTAGGCAATATGTAATTCAGCACAGAGTTAGAATTGAACATCGCTGGAACAGAAGTAATTTACGTGGAGCAGAATGGCGTTATCGTGATCGATGGCGTTATCGGTTTACAATGAAAATTCCCATTAGTAGGCGTAAATTGCAACCCGATACTTGGTACGCAACACCTATAAATATTGAGACTATTATGCAAAGTGGAAGCTCTGTAGTTGATGCTCCATTGGAAGATTTGCGTATTTATCCGGCAATTGGCTATATTGCCAGTACTAAATTAGCCTATTCTGCAGGTATGATGTACACTTTAGGTCAGCGTTTGGGTGCCGGTTATAATTATCGTCAGCGTTGGATTTTACGTGTTAATGTTTGGTGGACTCCCGATTTTAGAAAAGTCAAAGACCGTGTTCCTGAAATAAATATTTTAGACTAACACTAAACCCATTATATTATTGTAACATAATTGCGCACCTGCCGGTAAAAACAAACTTTTATATTTGCCGTTTTCGTTTTTCAAAAATTGAAATTACAAAATGTCAAATACTACGGTTCGCAACAAATCATTCAAAAGTTTATTCACGGTTCCCGCATTTCGCGTTTACTTCATCTTTTCGTCTTTAACCTTACTCTTTTTAGGGGCACTGGTGTATTGGTCTATTCCCGATGATAAAGACTTAAAATCTACCCTTCGCGGTAAAACTTCCGAAATCAACGAGTTGGAATCAAAAGTAGAATTTCTTAAACTCATCAATCGAGCAGACGAAAAACTACTTGTATCCGGCGATTATGAGGCTGCTATCGAGGAATACCGGGCCCTTCAAAATAAAACCGATAATGAGCAAATTATTGAAATGTTATCGGTCAGAACCCAACATGCCGACTCATTAAAGCAGTATTTCAAAAAAAATAAAGGACAAAGTCAACGTAAAGACTACTTGATTTCAAAGAAAGAGGAAGAAATTACGGCTCTGACCAAAAAAACAGACAGCCTGAACCTCGAAAGAGAAAAAATGCGTGAAGCTTATAAGGATACTTTGGTTGATTTAAAACGAACCATTATGCGAAAAGAAGAAAAACTCAACCAAAAAGAGAAAGTAAAAGTACTGCAGTTTGAAAGTTCAAACGCACAAATGGTGCACTACTTTGGAGAAGTTGAAAACGGTAAAGCCAATGGCGGCGGTGTAGGTATTTGGAGTACGGGAAGCATTTATAAAGGCGATTGGAAAGATAATCGCCGCCACGGGAGAGGTACTATTGAAAGCCAAAACGGTGAGCGTTATGAGGGTAATTGGGTAAATGGAAAAAGACAGGGAGAGGGCGCGTATTATTGGCCGAGTGGTGAAAAATATGAAGGCGAATGGAAAGATAATAAACGCCATGGCCAAGGTACACTGTATGATCGTGATAATAATGTGCAGTATAAAGGGTTATGGAAAAATGATAAGCCGGCGTCAAAGTGATTATGAGCTTTACACTACTAAAACGGGTTGTTTTTGCTTTAATGTTTGGTTCTTTGGCCGTTCCGCTACAGGCCCAAAAAGATACGCTACAAGTGCCGAGCGATACTTCAAAACAATCTATGGGTACGCTAAAGCAAACGCTCAATGATTTACCCTATATTTTAGATGATATTGCTATTGTGGGCGGCATGAATCGTTCGGGCTTGTTTTGGTCGCCCGAAAGCAGAAATTTGAATTACGGCAACGGTTTTCAGTTGGGTGCAGAGCTTCAAATACCAACCGAACGGTTCTTTTTCACCGGCGGACTCCACTACATGCAAACCGGTTTCTCATACAACCCCCAACATACACAAGAGGTAAAAAGTAAATATATTGCGGCCCCGTTGACCTTGAGTTTTCCGCTGCCTGAGTTTTCTTTAGTCAATTGGCAGGTGTTTACGGGGATCCAAGCGCATTTGCGCGCAAGCTCTTCGGTGAGTAATGTTGATAATACCGATTTTGCCGGCGTGATATTTGATCCTGACCAATTCACGAGCTTTGATGCCGGACTTATTTTGGGTACAAGTGCCGAGTATCGCAATTTTTTATTCAAAGCCCGAACCGTTATTGGCACGGCTCGGTATTCGACCCAAATCCAAGGCAGCTTAAATACACTACATTTTGAGGTGGGATACTTTTTATTCAGACCCTTTCGAAATAGATTTTCAGAATGATGTTGATGAGGTATATATGCGCTTTATTATTTGTGATTCCGACGCTAACGGTTCAAGCACAACCGGTGTACACTTACACGGGTGATACGCTGCGTTTTGAAAAGTTTACCGGGGAAGAGAAATTTCAATATACCATAGATCAAGACAGTTTACCGGTGAAAAACGGCAAGTACAATTTTGAATCTCGTGTTTTTTTAAAAACAGATTCAAATCAAATGTTTGCTCAAAAGTTGCGTATTGACGGAGGCTATAAAAACGACAGAAGAAACGGAAATTACACTTTTTCATTCGGCGAATACGAGTTTGAACTAGTTGATATAAAAGATGTGAGCGCTTTTTCACTAAACTATGAAACCAACGGTTACCGGCGTCAATACAAAATGAATTATGCTTCGGGCATTCCCGATGGTCGATGGCAAGTGGTGCGCACCCCCCTCAATAGCGGACGGTTTCAAAGACCCGTTACTGAAGTTTCGGTTCGCTTTTTTAAAGGAGTGGTGATTGACGACTTTAGCGCGCAATTGAACTCGGGAGGTGATCACCCCGCCACCGTTAAAGGACAAGTAAATGCCTCCGGTTTTTTTGACGGGAATCTGTATATTCAATATGAGCGATCGGGAGCTGAGGTTAGCGAGGTGAGAACCTACGACGACGGTTACCTTGTGGAGTTATTGAAAACTGATCAAAGCACTAAAGACACTTTGGTATATATCGAGTACAATGACGTAAAAGAGCGATTGGCTACTTGCAGAGATGACCAAGCCGAAGACAATAAGTTCACAATAAGTGACGAGGGATTCGGAGTGCCATTTGACAACGGATATATGAGGTTTGACCGCCGCCGCAGAGAGCAAAAGCACGGAAACGAAAAACTGGAACGCGTATTCGGAATTTTTAATGACTTCCATGATTCGGCCGACTATGATTCAGAACCTCCTAAATTTCTTTTAACCCGACGGTTTAAATACATTTATCCTCCCGAGGATGATTCTTTAGCGGGAGTTTTGTATGTGGAAGCCAAGGCCAAACAACAACAACTTCAATCGTTCTTGGATGCGCCGCGATTCATTATAGCGAAAGAGCGCAGTGACAGTATGGCTTTAGCTTACGCGTTTATTGAGAAGTCGGCCCAAAAAAATGCCGCGGTTTTGGAGGCTGCCGAAAAAGTAAAATCGGGATACTTCGATTTCCTTAACCGTGACACTTACTACAGAAGAGGTATCCCCGAGCTCAAGAAGCCGGATAGTGTTCAGTACGTCTATGACGATGAAGAAAAAACCGAGGCATTTGACCCCGGCTATTACATTACCGATCCTGATTCCCTGCTACCGCGCTTGATATTGTATTTCAACCACCTTCAAAACTATACACAAAAGCAAATCGAGTTTGGAGAGCGTCAAATTATAAAGTTTGAACAACAGGATATTATCGACAGTATTGACACGCAAGTTGTAAAATACCGAAGACTTTTAGACAGTTTATACGCCGATTATGCTGAAGTTGAAGACCCTGAAAAGCAACCGATTGATTACAGGATGTTCAAAAATATTGAGAAAGAGCGCATAAGGTCGGGATATAAAAGTTACGTGAAAGAGGATGAGTTTGGCCCGAAACAAAAAACAGGTGTTGAACTGGCGTGCCTTTTAAAAACACTATATCACGAAAGCAGCAGGGCACGTAAAACGCAGGAGTTTCCCGACAAGCTTGAAAAAATGTTCACCGAGTTTAGGAGAAACCCCTTTGACAATAGGCAGCTTGAAAGTAAATTTTTGGGCGGAATCAGCAGAGCCGGGAAGGTACTACTGAGGCACTATGTCGAGAATATGTTTGCCGCTTCAAGTTGTGAAGCTTATTCAAACAACCTTGATAAGGCATACACCTTAATGGAAAGGTTAGAAGATAAGGCCGAGAATAGAGAACGAGAGGATGTGTTGCGGTTGAATCGCGCACTAAGGCGTGAAACGGTACCGTCACGCATTGAACGATTAATGAACATTTAAAAAAAGAAAGCATTAAAAAGTCACATTCCATATCGCTTTTGACTCACCGCTGTTTGAGGCTTGCGGTAATTATTGCAATTATCTTTATGATGTGCAGCCCGGGACATGCACAAATTGAGAATGAACGAGACATAATTAAAAACCCCGTATTTTACGGTAAAATGAATGTGCGAGACTTTTTCCATGACTCGAGTGATTTTGCTTGGGAGGTGGATTTAGTGTATCGCAGGCAAAAGAATTTTGACGGCTCCACCATATTTTCTGATCCGTTGCGGTTGAGCATTCGGCCGTGGCTTTCATACAATGTGACGAACCTTACCCGTGTATCGTTAAGTCCTCTCGGGATTTTTCATACCGCCCCTCGAGTTCCTCGCGGTGAGGATGTACGCCCCGGTTTTGAAGGTTACCAACGGGAAGTGCGCACGACGCTTCAAATTAACAAACACGCCTACTTCAAGCGCTTTAACTTCACGCATCGTATGCGATTTGAGTCGAGGTGGCGGGACATAGACAATCCGGAAAACAGAACGCAAAACTTTCGCTTCAGGTATAGAATAAGACTGAGGACTCCCTTAAATACCGATTACTTCTATAAAAACAACACCTTGTATCTCAGTAATTACCATGAAATACATATTCAGTTTGGTAGTGATTACGGGTTCAACTACTTTTCTCAAAGTCGTAATTATATAGGCATGGGCTTTCGATTTTGGGATTGGACACGTGTAGAGTTGGGTTACCTTCATCAATATCAAGTGCGCGGTAATGTGTATGAAATTGATTTATTACAGGGGCCAATGATGTACCTGTACTTTGATATAGTGAGTAAAAACAAGAAGAACTACAATTTCTTGAGTTTTTAGCTTCCGGTTTGAACGTTTTGCCCTGACATAGTGGATACGGAACCTCCATCTTAGTTTATGTTAACAGGACCTTTAAAAAAGGGCAAGGGTCAACTACTGTCAAATACAGTAGAGGAATAACAAAAAGAGGTATAAACGTAATCTGAATCAAGGTGCTAACACTCCTAAACTTAAAGTAAACATAATGGCTGTTTGTTTTCCTACTCTCTTTCTCATATCACTTTTGGTTCTTTCCAAAAACTCTGAATGTGTAGTTATTTCAAAACGATGAAACCAATCTGATGGTTTTGCTGAAGAAAAAAAAGCACGCTCGATTATTTTCGGGGAATGTGTGGTAACATGAAATTCAACACCGTATTTAAGTAAAAAACGATCCAAGATAACACGTTGCTTCCCTAGTTGTAGGCCAAGGTAGACCTGTTTGGTGGCCACTTCCTGAGTATAGTCAATATTATTCCCGAGGCTCAACAGTGTATTTTCATCGGCGAAATAAATGCGATTAATCCCTGCTTTAAAGGTTGCAAACGGACCTACCGGAGCGATTTCAGAGAAAAAGGTCGTGTATCGTAAATCAATTGAAAGCACATTCAGTCTATTAAATGGCTTAGGGCTTATTGAGTTTCTTTCTCTGCTTCCCGGCATTGTAAATGTAACTCCCTGGAAATCATAGCCTGTACGTGAGTACCCTATTCCCGCGCCAATTA
>PXEK01000217.1 GCA_003564735.1 Cryomorphaceae bacterium | reverse complement strand
CGTTTCACTTTTAATCATAAGCACCTTGGAGTTCAGCTTTTTGATTGTTATCGCCCTGCTCATTCATTATCTCGTCAACAACAGGTACATAGGCTACTTTTTATTTGTGTTATTCATTATTGCCAACTCCTTTTTGTGGATTATTTTAGAAACCCGAACAAAAATGGTGAAATTCGGAAGTTTGCCGGGTTACACGTATTCAGATATGAACGGTTACGGTCCGTTCGTACCCGGTATCACTTGGTATTCCATATATTGGGCGTTGTTTTGCGCATTATTGTGCATAGTAATTTACGCTTTTTACACGCGCGGCAAAGAGTTGCACTTCAAGACCCGACTCAAAACCGCTAAAGAGCGATTTCAAAAATCGGCCGTAACCCTTTCGGTTCTTTCGGTATTATTCGTGATTTGCGGCGCTTGGGTATTTTACAATACCGAGGTGCTCAATTCATACGACTCGATAAAAGAAGGGGAACAAAAGCGGGTTGACTACGAACTGCTTTACAAAAAGTACCAAAACATAGCGCAACCGCGCTGGACGGAACTAGCATTTGAAATGGATATTTACCCTGAAGAGCGCAATCTTTACGTATCGGTAGAGGCCCTGTTAGTGAATAAAACAGACTCCGTAATCGATGCCGTACACTTTTCGGTTCCGCCCGGCCCGGATTCGGTTCTGATCAAAATAAATGACGCCTCACTCACAACTCACGACCACCGTTTGGGGTACCGCATTTACAAGCTGAAACAACCGCTAAACCCCGGCGACAGCTTGCCCTTGAGCATTGACATTACGAAGGAAACCAAAGGTTTTGAAAACCAAGTGAGCTTCACCTCGCTGACTCAAAACGGCACATTTTTGAATAATGCCGACTTTATGCCTCAAATAGGTTATAATCACAATGCGGAACTTTCAAACAAAAGTAAAAGGAAAAAATACGACTTACCGAAACGGAAAAAAATGCCGCTACTCAACGAACAAGATACGCTCAACCGCATGAATACTTACATTTCAAATGATGCCGATTGGGTAAAACTAAGTACGGTAATCAGCACGGCAAAAGACCAAATCGCCGTTGCACCCGGCAGCCTTGTAAAAGAGTGGGAAGAAGGCGACAGGCGTTATTTCCGGTACGAATTAGATCACAAGGCACTCAATTTTTACTCCTTCATATCAGCGCGTTATGAAGTGGCGCGAGAAAAACACAACGATATAGATTTGGAGGTGTACTACATCCCCGAGCACTCGTACAATATTGAAAACATGTTGCGCAGTATGCGTAAATCGCTCGATTATTACACACAAAACTTCGGGCCTTACTACCACAAGCAATGCCGCATTATCGAATTCCCCCGGTACTCTTCATTTGCCCAGGCTTTTCCCGGCACCATGCCCTATAGTGAGGGAATAGGCTTCATCACCGATTTGCGAAACGTAACCCAAAAAGATATTGATGTGGTGTATTACGTGGTGGCCCACGAAATGGCACATCAGTGGTGGGCGCATCAAGTCATAGGGCCCGAAATGCGCGGTTCCGTCATGATGAGTGAAAGTTTTGCACAGTACAGCTCGCTCATGGTCATGGAGGAAGAGTACGGAAAGGATAAAATGCGTAAATTTTTAAAGTATGAAACAGACGGGTACTTGCGAGGCCGGTCGAGCGAGCCCGAAGCCGAGCGCCCTTTAGCTGAGGTAGAGCAACAAAGCTATATTTATTACCAAAAAGGCAGCGTTGTGATGTATTACCTTAAGGAAATCATTGGCGAAGATGCAGCGAATCACGCTTTGAGCAATTTGGTTGACGCATACGCTTATGAGGAACCGCCTTACCCTACATCGCTCTCGGCGTTGCGATTTTTCAGAGCCGAAACACCCGACTCCTTGCAGTATGTTATTGACGATTTATTTGAGCACATCACCCTGTTTTCAAACCAAATAAAAGAGGCCGAATATGAAAAAGTCGGCGACGAATACCGGGTTACGCTCACGGTAGAAAGCCAAAAATTTCGCGCCGATACGCTGGGTAAAGAAACCACCGTGCCCCTCGATGATTTTATTGATATTGCTGTTTTTGGTCAGAACCCTGAGGCCGGTGACCTTGGACAACCGCTGGTTTTTGAGCGCAAACGCATTACGCAACAGCACAATACATTTGAGTACACCGTTCCCGAAAAACCGATAAAAGCCGGTATAGACCCATACAATTACCTCATTGATCGCGACCCGAATGATAACGTGATGAAAGTAAAGGAGAAGTAGCTCATCTGTTATGAAACTATTTCAAAAGAGGTATATTTCTTTAAACCAATGAAATACTCAAAATCCCGGCGGCAATTACCCCTTTTAACATGGTATTGATTTTCGAAAAATCGTTTTTACCTCGGGCTTTGTAGGTTAGGAATACCACCGCTGAAAGAGCAATGAACGCGGCTACAAAGTAGTACACAACGTTATTGAAATCATATATCATATACAACGCCACCGGCGGCAACGGCAACATTACGGCCAAAGTGTAAATGAGTCTTTTCGATTTATCCAACCCGTAATCCAAAGGCACCGATTTATACCCGTAAATAACATCTCCTTTTTGTGCCATAACATCCTTTACCAATTCTCTGATGAGTTGAACTAAAGCTATAAAAGCCACATAAAAGAAAATAGCCGGATTGATATCTTCATAATATACCACAATAACCAAAAACGGTGCTACGGTAAGCGATACCGCCGAGATGTTACCTAGGAAGCCCATTTTCTTAAGCTTGTGACTGTAAAACCAAAGGGCAATGGAAAAAAGGAAGTTGAACAACATCACCTTTTTGGAAACGTAAAAGCTCAAAATCATACCGATGGTATTGAACAGAAAGTAGAAATTCAAGCCTGTTTGCTGACTCAACAATCTGTTAATTACCACCTCCTGCGGTTTATTGATGACGTCGCGTTCCAAATCATAAAACGCATTGATAATAAATCCAGAGGCCACGATAAACCCCGTTGAAAGAGCTACAATAAACAAGTATGGGTCTAACACCACCTCAAGCCAAGGCACTTCGGGGTTGAGCATAAAAACAGATGCGAGATACTGCGCCCCGATGATAATAAAAATGTTGTACCACCTCACCAGTGAGAGCAAGGCAAAGAACTTAAACAGGGCGTAACGTTGGCGCCTGTTTAAAATTCGGCTCACAGCCTGTAAATTACTTCGAGTTCGTGGTCTTTGAGCAGAGACTGTGCTTTTTCTAAGTCTTCAGTAAATCCCAAAACAAAACCTCCGCCGCCCGAGCCGCAAAGTTTGAGATAGTAAGCGTTGGATTCAAGTCCTTTTTCCCAAAGCGAGTGAAACGATTTGGGAATCATAGGCTTGAAGTTGTCCAAAATCAGGGATGAAAGCGACTTCAAATTTTTGAAAAGCGGCTTGGAATCGCCGTTCAAAAAGGCCTTTATACACTCGTCGTTGTATTTCTTGAACTCCTTTTTGATCATGTTGCGAAACCCTTCATTCTTCATTCGCTCCATGAAAATGTTCACCATAGGCTGTGTTTCGCCGGGCTGACCTGAGTTGAGTAAAAAAATAGCGCCCGAGCCTTGCGGGGTATCAGGCTTTGAGTCGGGAATACCCACTGTGCCCAACTCGCTTTTCGACTTGATGAGAATAGGCAGCTTCAAGTAGCAAATAAGCGGATCAATGCCCGAACTTTTCCCGTGAAAGTGCGCTTCCAACTCACCAAAAACTCTTTTGAGCTCTAAAATGTCGTTTTTGGCAATGTTTTCTCTCGAATCTATCTTGTTTACGGCATATTTGTCATAAACAGCCGCTACTAAAGCCCCTGAGCTGCCCACACCAAAACCTTGCGGAATGGTGGAGTCAAAATAAACGCCGTTATCGATATCACGGTCGAAAGAATCAACATCAATCTTACATTTCAGTGTACCTGTTGTTAATCCTTCTCTAATGTATTGAGCAAATTTTTTGAGTGATGCCGTAGATTTTTTCTGTTCTTCATTGGGCTCTTCGGTGAATTTGAATTCGCCGCGAAAAGCGCGATACGGAATGGACAGCCCCATAGAGTCCTGAATAATACCGTATTCGCCAAAAAGCAAAATCTTTGAATAAAACAGCGCCTCTTTAATCATAGTTGTTGTTTAACGGGACCGTTCCCAACTCGGTCGCAAATGTATTGCTTGTTTTCACAATATACAACCAATTCACCCTCAATAAAGTTTAGCACTTTTTCGCGAACCTCATCAGGGAACAAAATGTGAACGTTAGCCCCTGCGTCTAAAGTGAAGTACACGGGCGTTTGGGTTTGTTTGCGAAACTCTTGAACGGCGGTAATCACGGCAAGTGTATTGGGCTTCATCAAAATGAAAGGTTGCGGGCCGGCCATCATCAACGCATGAAGCATTAACGCCTCACGCTCAGCCAGCTCACCAAAAGCCGCGACATCACCCGCGGCTAAAATATTTTTCAGCAAACCCATATTCACACCGGCCTCCCTGTACCTTGACTCGGCAAAAGGGTGGTGGTTTAACGCTGCGTGACCCGCGGTGCTGGATATCGATTTCGAGCCTTCGTGAATCAACAAAATCACATCATTAAACGAATCAAAAACGGGATGTACATTTTCGCGATGCGGCACCGCATACAAGTTAGAACTCTGAATAAAATCGTGATGTTCGCCCCAAACGGTCGTTTTTCCGTATATTGATCGCGAGGCACTTCCCGAGCCGATACGAGCCAGAAATGAGGCTTTCCTGAAAAAAAACTCATCATCATACCCTCCCGCCAACTCATCTTCGAGCGACATAAAACAAAGTGCCAATGCGCTCATCCCCGATGCCGATGAGGCAATTCCCGAAGAGTGAGGAAACGAATTTTCGGTTTTGATGGTGAGGTGATAATCCTGTAAAAAAGGCTGAAAACCTCGAATCTTTTGAATGAAGGAAAAACTTTTTTGACCAAACTCCGGCGCTTCTTTGCCCTCAAAGAAAAAGTTGATTTGTTGTTTTTCACCGCTTTCTCGCTTGCGGCAACTCACCTCTGTTCGGGTGTGGCAGGCGTCTAAAGTGAGACTGAGAGAGGCATTGGCGGGTATTTGATCGCCAATTTTACCCCAATACTTCACAATGGCAATGTTTGAAGGCGATTGCCAAGCGGTTTTGACGTGCTCAGGACTGTTTTGAATTCCCTTAAAAACAAAGTCGGGCGTTTCCATGTAAAGCGTGTTCTGTGATTATTTGCAGTGGTGATTAGGGTTCTGACCAAAAAAATGCCGATGAAGCCATGCGTTACTCCATCGGCACTCGCTTGTATTTCATTCGTGTTATTCGGCGAGAATACCTCGACTGATCACGATTTTTTGAATTTCAGAAGTACCCTCATAAATTTGAGTGATTTTAGCATCGCGCATTAAACGCTCAACGTGGTACTCTTTCACGTATCCGTAGCCGCCATGAACCTGAACCGCCTCGGTGGTCACTTCCATAGCCACGCGTGAAGCGTACAATTTCGCCATGGCACTTGACATACCAAAGTTAAGTCCGTTATCTTTCATCCATGCCGACTTAATGCACATGAGTCGGGCTGCCTCAATCTCGGTAGCCATATCGGCCAATTTAAACGCAATAGCCTGATGCTTATTGATTTCTTTACCAAATGCCTTACGCTCTTTGGAGTAAGCCGTAGCCAGTTCAAAAGCGCCGGAAGCAATACCCAAAGCCTGAGCCGCAATACCTATACGACCGCCCTCAAGCGTTTTCATGGCGAATTTAAAGCCGAAGCCGTCTTCACCAATTCGGTTCTCTTTAGGCACCTTCACGTCTTGAAACATAAGTGTATGAGTATCAGACGAACGAATTCCCATCTTATCTTCTTTTGCGCCCACAACAAAACCTTCCATACCGCGCTCTACGATAAATGCGCTAATGCCTTTGTGGCCTTTTTCAGGGTTGGTTTGTGCAATAACCAAATAAACCGAAGCGCTGCCGCCGTTGGTAATCCAGTTTTTCGTTCCGTTCAGTACGTAGTGATCACCTTTATCAATGGCCGTTGTGCGCTGTGATGTTGCATCGGAGCCTGCCTCAGGCTCTGATAAACAAAATGCACCTATTTTTTCACCTTTGGCTAAAGGCAATAAATATTTTTGTTTTTGCTCTTCGCTGCCAAACTTCTCCAAACCCCAACATACCAACGAGTTGTTTACAGACATACACACTGAAACAGAGGCATCAACTTTACTGATTTCTTCCATTGCTAAAACGTACGAAACCGTATCCATTCCGCTGCCGCCGTAATCGGGGCTTGTCATCATTCCCATAAAGCCGAGCTCACCCAATTGTTTCATTTCCTCAGCGGCAAAGGTTTGCGTGTTATCCCGTTCAATTGCCGTAGGTTTTACCACATTTTGAGCAAAATCTCTAGCCGCATCACGTACAGCCTTTTGTTCTTCAGTTAATTCAAAATTCATATGCTATTCAATTTCTTTAAAAATCGCCGCGAAGGTAGTTTATTTGAGTGATTTAACCCTCGAAAATTTGCGGTTTGTGAGTAAACAGTTTGAGGCCGCAAAAGTTTCATCATTCTCTTTTTGGTCAGAACCGAAAACCCGTTTAAATACCGAAAACGCAATCTCTCAACACAAAACGATAACGCTTTGTAATGCAGAATGCATGATAGTTTACCGACCGGCTTCCCGAATACTCAAGTAGTACACATAATCGGCGCGGGGCGGATCGGCGAGTCCCACCTGCCTGCCGATAGTGATTAACTGACCGCGATGGTACGTGGCGTGATTGAAAACATGGTGCATGAGTTCCTCGGCCGTACCCAAAATTTGACCGTCTTTCCGGTGATATACACTTTGGAGGGAATCGGTTTGAAGGCTTGCGGCATAGTCGGCAAAATCCTTACTTGCCTGTAACCAACCCATGAGCAACTCTTCATGAGTTCCGTCAAATGCAGCTCCGGGGGGTTCGCCCCACGGCTCCCTATTGAGTGTATTGAGCCAGCCCGCCTCGGCGTTCCACAGGTGATTAACGGTTTTCGCCAGACTGTTGAAGCTCGACTCCACATCACGATGAAACTGACCGGTATCGGCAGTTCGCAGCCACTCGGCATACCGCTCATTCGCCCACAAGTTGTAAGCCGCATAATCTTTAACGATTGATTTTTCTTGTTTCATTTCCTCCGATTTATTTTTTTCTTGTGCCGGTTGGCATCCCGCCAACATGGCGAACAATGCAAAAGCGAACATTTTTGTGTAAAGCTTCATGGTACATGATTTACGATAAGCAAAGTATAAAACCGATGACAAAAATACGGTATTTGGGGTGGGTTTGTATTGAAAGTTATTCGTTACCGCAAGTATGATTGTCTTTCTTACTGCTTCTCTATCAGATACGCCCTAAGCCGGTAAAGCTGAGAGGGTAAACTGATGAACGCAGTTATGTTTGCTCTGCAAAGCAAATAAGCGGATGGATTTAACAGCGTAAAGTCTGCGCAATAAGCGATGCAGCGAAGCTGTATCAGTGTATGGCTGCACAGCAATTGTTTCTGCTACTTCTGCCTCCTTACGCTGATTTGCCTTCGGCAAACCGCAGATGTCGCAGATGAACGCAGTTATGCTACTTCTGCAAAGCAAATATGCAAATGGATTTAACAGTGTAAAGTCTGCGTAATCTGTGATACAGCGAAGCTGTATCAGCGTAAAGGAGCAAAGAATCCTGCGCTGCGCAAGCAGCAAATCTGTGTCAATCTATTTTCTAAATAGCGACAGCGTTGCAAACGCTGCCGAGAGTGGCTTTCCATTCTCTATTCTCTATTCCCTGTTTCGCTGCGGGATCCGCCAAATCACTGTCCGACCGGCAGGCGGGCACGTCATCCGCGTGCTATTCACCTCACTCACCTCCGCTCAAATCATCACAATGCCAAACCTTTCCCTCCTTTTTATCGGGTTTTTTGGTGGGGTAGTTTTGCGACTGAGCATGAAGGAGCTTTTCGATGAGTCGGTTGCGCTCGGCTTCGTCGCGTTGCATTAGGCGGTCATGACGCTTTTGAGAATAAAGCTCCCTGCCGTCAACAAAAGTGTAAAGAACTCTCGAATAAACACTGAGCGGATTCCCGTCCCAAATCACCACATCCGCATCTTTCCCTTTCGAGATACTTCCCATGCGGTGATCT
>PXEK01000080.1 GCA_003564735.1 Cryomorphaceae bacterium | reverse complement strand
CCTTTGCGGAACAGTTGAACGGTAACTATGCTGTCGCGGTAAATATGATCATCATAACGTAAATAATCATCGTCATAATACCCGCCTTCCTGGGCTTGAGAATGTTGAGTAAATAGAGCGAGCAGAGGTAGAATTAAAAAAATTGAACGTATTATATTGGGTATTTTCATTGGGTATTAATTTGAATTTGAGTTGTCTATACATTTGTTTTATTACCTTTAACAGTCCTTAATTGAAAAACTTATTTCCGGTCTTCCGGGGCTTAAACAAATTTGTATTTTTGCCGTCTAAAATTTTGGCGAATATATAAAATTACGACTATGTCCAAGGTGTTAAAAGTTACCAAGGGTCTTGACATTAAACTTAAGGGTGAGGCCGAGAAGGTCAGCAAAGACGTTCAACCCGAAGTTTATGCCATCAAACCCACCGATTTTCACGGTATTTTTCCAAAGCTTATACACAAAGAAGGTGCCGAAGTGAAAGCCGGTATGCCTATTATTTATGACAAGTATAATGAGCACGCAAAAATAGCTTCACCCGTATCGGGTGAAATAATAGAGGTGGTGCGTGGGGAAAAGCGTAAAATGCTTGAGGTAAAGATTTTAGCTGACAAAGAAATCAAGCACGAAAAGTTTTCTCCTAAATCAGGAAGCCGAGAGGAAGTAATCAACTCTTTGAGTGAAGCAGGTTTGTGGCCATGCTTGATTGAGCGTCCCTTTGGTTTGATTGCCAACCCCGAAGTAACACCCAAATCAATTCATATTTCCGCATTTAACTCGGGTCCGTTAGAGGCCGATGTTGAGTATGTATTGCACGGTAGAGAAAAGGACTTTCAGAAAGGTGTTGAAGTTCTCGCACTTTTACCGTCCGGAAAGGTGCATTTGCATACACACAAAACGCGAAATACCTCAGATTTATTCAAAAACATATCGGGTGTAGAAAAACATGTGTTTTCAGGTCCGCACCCATCAGGTCTTCCCGGGACGCAAATTAATATGACCGATCCAATTAACAAAGGTGAACATGTTTGGACGGTTAAGCCTCAGCATGTAGCGATGATTGGCAAGCTTTACAATGAAGGAATTTATGATGCCTCTACTATTATTGCTGTTGCCGGGAGTCAAATCAAAAAGCCGCATTATTTCAAAACCTATATGGGAGCTTCTTTAAAGCAGCTTGTAGAAGGTAATTTGAACGGTAAAGAAGAGAAAACGCGTTTTATTTCAGGTAATGTTTTAACGGGCGATAAAGTTAAGAAAACGGGTTTTCTAGGTTTTTATCACGATACGGTAACTGCAATTCCCGAGGGCGATGAGCCACAGTTTTTGGGCTGGTTGGCTCCCAACTTGGAGAAATTCAGTTTATCCAGAACTTTTTTCAGTTGGGCGATGCCGGAAAAAAAATACGATTTAAACACGAATAATAACGGAGAGGAAAGAGCTTTTGTGGTTACGGGCCAATACGAGCAAGTTTTCCCGATGGATATTATGCCTCAACAATTGATTAAATCAATGATTGTTGATGATATAGAGAAGATGGAACAGTTAGGTGTTTATGAAGTACTTCCTGAAGATTTTGCACTTTGCGAATATGTATGTACTTCAAAACAACCCCTCCAGAATATTGTTAGAAATTCACTGGATGGAGCAAAACAAGAGTTAGGGTAATTTTTTTGAAAACAATTAAGATTTAGAGATTATGAAGGCTTTAGAAGAGTTTATGCAAAAAGTAAAACCGCCGAAAGACGGAAAGTTCCCACTGCCATATTGGATATGGGACGGTACTTATACCTTTTTGTTTACCCCCGGTCATACCACTGAGAAAGGGGTTCATGTTAGAGACGGAATAGATTTAAAAAGGACGATGTTTACGGTAATCATTGCGTTGATTCCCGCTTTACTTTTCGGTATATGGAATACGGGTCACCAGCATTTTGCAGCTTTTGGTGAAGATCCTGCGTTTATCGAGAAGTTTATTTACGGTTCGCAACTGGTTTTACCTTTGGTCATCGTGTCCTACGCAGCGGGTTTGGGTATTGAGTTTGTTTTCACGGCGCTCAAGGGTCATCCGATTCAAGAGGGCTTTCTGGTTTCGGGATTACTCATTCCTTTATGTATGCCTGTGGATGTGCCTTTATGGATGGTTGCGGTTGCTACTATTTTTGCCGTAGTTATAGGTAAAGAGGTTTTTGGAGGTACCGGAATGAATATTTTGAACGTTGCACTTACGGCACGAGCCTTTTTATTCTTTGCTTACCCCACGAAAATGTCGGGTGATGAAGTTTGGGTTAATACGGCATCGGCTGAGGGCGTATCGACTGTTGACGGTTTTACCGGCGCCACGGCTTTGGGTGATTTAGCTACGACTGTTGGAAGCCCCGTGGGTTCAAATGCTGAAGTAGTTGGAGAGTTTGCGGCGAGCGGAGCTTACAGTATGTTCAACGCTTTTATGGGTTGGATTCCGGGTTCTGTGGGTGAAACATCGGCATTGGCTTGTTTAATCGGAGCCGCATACCTGATATACACAGGAGTGGGAAGTTGGAAAATTATGTTGTCCTTTTTCTTGGGAGGTATTGCCATGGGAGGTATATTCAACGCTTTTGCGGTAAATGACTTTATGGCACTTAATCCGTTGCATCAAACTTTAATCGGAGGCTTCATGTTCGGAATGGTGTTTATGGCTACCGATCCGGTAAGTGCGGCACAAACAGAAACGGGCAAGTGGATTTACGGATTTTTGGGAGGCTTTTTCGCCATCATGATTCGGGTTTTTAATCCGGCTTATCCCGAGGGTGTAATGCTTGCCATATTATTTATGAATGTAATGGCACCTATGATTGATCACTATGTGGTTGAAGGTAACATTAAGAAAAGAATGAAACGAATTAAACCGGCTGCAGCCTAAAAATTAGAATATAATGGGAATAAATAAAGATAGTAACGGATTTACTTTTGGCTTCGCGGTAGTCTTGGTAGTTGCCGTAGGTATAGTTTTAGCTATCACGGCAATGGGATTGAAACCCTTCCAACAGGAAAACGTTCAACAGGAGAAAATACAAGACATCTTATCTGCAATTAATATTAATGTTTCAAGAAGCGAAGCAAAAGACCAGTTTTACGATTATGTGATTGATCGTGTAGCTTTGGATTATGAAGGAAACGTAATAAAGCAGGAAGATGGTAAAATAATCACTTTAGATGAAGGTCAAGAGGCGTATGAAGGCGATCCCTTCAACGTTGATGTTCAAAAGGAGTTTAGAGGTTTACCTGCCGAAGAGCGCTCATATCCTCTTTACATTTGTGAAAAGGGCGGTGAACGTTTTTATGTAATTCCAATGGTAGGTAGAGGTCTTTGGGGACCTATTTGGGGCTTTGTTTCATTATATGGTGACGGAGAAACCATATACGGTGCCAATTTTGACCATAAGAGTGAAACTCCCGGTTTAGGTGCTGAAATTTCATTACCAATGTTTGAAGACCAGTTTGAACAACGACCAATTTTTAATGAAAGTGGAGAGTTTGCTTCGGTTCGCGTGGTTAAAGCGGGCAATGCGGGAAGCGATCCTCACAAAGTTGATGGTATTACGGGCGGTACAATTACGTCTGTAGGAGTTGATGAGATGCTGAAACGCACTCTTCAGATTTATATCCCTTATTTTGAAAACAATAAAAACTCATAATTATGGCTGATACAGTTGAAGAAGTAGTAAATAAGGAGTCAGAGCCACTGTTTTCCAAGAAAAACAGAAAGTTGCTTACTGATCCCCTAGATGATGACAATCCGATTACCGTACAGGTGCTGGGTATTTGTTCTGCGCTAGCTATTACCGTGCAAGTGCAACAGGCGTTGATTATGGCGCTTTCGGTACTTTTCGTGATGATTGGAGGAAACTTGATGGTATCTTTAATCAGGAATGTTATTCCGAATCGAATCAGAATTATCGTACAATTAGTTATTGTTGCGTTCCTAGTGATTTTGGTTGATCAAATCCTGAAGGCGTTTGTTTATGATATAAGCAAGGCACTTTCGGTTTTCGTGGGTTTGATTATATCAAATTGTATAATCATGGGACGTCTCGAAGCCTTTGCCTTAGGTAATAAGCCGGGTCCCAGTGTATTGGATGCGATTGGTAACGCAGCGGGTTTTGGTTGGATTTTGATTGCGGTGGCCGTAGTGCGGGAGGTGTTTGGTTCAGGAACCTTTAGTTTGCCCGGAATGGGACAGGTGAATTTAATTCCTGAAGCATTTTTCAATATGGGATACATGAACAACAACATGATGATACTGCCTCCCATGGCATTGGTAACCGTTGGTGTGATTATTTGGATTCAAAGATCTCGTAACACCAAACTTATTGAAGAAAATTAAGAACCACTAAATTTAGAAGTTATGCAAGAATTAGTTAGTATATTCGTAAAAGCGATTTTCGTTGAAAATATGATTTTCGCCTACTTTTTGGGCATGTGTTCTTATTTGGCTGTTTCCAAAACGGTAAAAACAGGTGTGGGCTTAGGTGCTGCGGTAATTTTCGTTTTGGGTATTACCGTGCCTTTGAACTATTTGATTGAAAATTATCTATTGGCTGAGGGCGCCCTCACATGGTTAGACCCTTCATTTGCTGCGGTTGATTTAAGCTTTTTGAGCTTTATCATGTTTATTGCGGTTATTGCCTCTATGGTGCAGTTGGTAGAAATGATTGTTGAAAAATTCGCTCCGGCTCTTTACGGTGCTCTTGGTATCTTTCTTCCATTGATTGCCGTGAACTGCTCAATTCTTGGCGGTTCTTTATTTATGCAGGAGCGACAGTATTCTGATATAGTTGAGGCCACAGCCTTTAGTTTAGGATCGGGTGTAGGTTGGTTTTTGGCTATCGTTGCCATAGCGGCTATTCGTGAAAAAATTCGTTATTCCGATGTGCCCGCTCCGCTTAGAGGTTTGGGTATTACTTTTATAATCACCGGTCTCATGGGAATCGCTTTCATGAGTTTTATGGGTGTTGAACTTTAAAAAACACTATTAAATTATGACTACAACAGTATTTTTGACGATTGGAGTTTTTCTCGCTATACTTCTTTCACTTGTGGCTCTCCTGCTTTTTGCGAAGGCGAAGTTGAGCCCTTCAGGAAATGTGAAAATCGAGATTAATGGTGAAAAAACAATTGAGACAGAGGCAGGTAGCACCATACTGACCACTCTTGGGAATAATAAAATCTTTTTACCTTCAGCTTGTGGTGGCGGTGGTACATGCGCTATGTGTGTATGCCAAGTGGATGAAGGCGGGGGTGAGATTTTGCCAACCGAAAAGCCTTATTTCACACGTAAGGAAATTAACGATAACTGGAGATTGGGCTGCCAAGTGAAGGTGAAAGAAGACATGAGAATTC
The DNA here is from genome assembly GCA_003564735.1 of Cryomorphaceae bacterium. Taxonomy (GTDB): domain Bacteria; phylum Bacteroidota; class Bacteroidia; order Flavobacteriales_G; family Salibacteraceae; genus Salibacter. The sequence continues at coordinate 2,871 of PXEK01000080.1, read as the reverse complement.
GTATTCCCGAAGAAATTTTTGGTATTAAGAAATGGGAATGCGAGGTAATTTCAAATTACAATGTGTCTTCGTTTATTAAGGAGTTTGTTGTAAAACTTCCCGAGGGTGAAACGTTGGATTTTGAGGCGGGCGGCTATATTCAAATTGATGTTCCCCCCATAGTTTGTGATTTCAAAGATATAGACATCGAAGCACACCCTGAGATGCACGATGAAGCGGATAAATTTCAAAAAGAATGGGATAACTTCAATCTTTGGGATCTAAAAATGAAGAATGATGAGGAGGTATTCAGAGCCTACTCCATGGCCAATCACCCTGCCGAAGGAAATATCATTAAGTTGAATATTAGAATCGCCACCCCACCATGGGATAGAGAGAAAAACACTTGGATGGATGTTAATCCGGGTATTTGTTCTTCTTATGTGTTTACCCGAAAACCGGGTGATAAGGTTACGATTTCAGGTCCATACGGTGAATTCTTTATCAAAGAAACTGATGCCGAAATGCTTTATGTAGGTGGTGGTGCCGGTATGGCTCCCATGCGTTCGCACTTGTTCCACTTGTTCCATACGTTAAAGACAGATCGTAAGGTGACTTTCTTTTACGGCGGTAGATCAAAAAGAGAGTTATTTTACTTGGAAGACTTTAGAGAAATCGAAAGAAATTTCCCTAACTTTAAATTCCATGTGGCATTATCAGAGCCCTTAGAAGAGGATAACTGGAAAGAAAAGAAATCTGTTGATGATGAAGGTGACGGCTTTGTAGGTTTTGTTCACGAAGCCGTAATTGAGCACTTCTTCAAGAAGAAGGAAGAGCCCGAAGAGGTTGAAGTTTATTTCTGCGGACCTCCGCTCATGAACCAAGCCGTAATTAAGATGTGTGAAGATTGGGGTATTCCTGATGAGAACGTATCTTTTGACGACTTCGGAGGCTAATTAATTATAACGGTTTCCAAATAAATGTACAATCAAGCCCTTCTACAACCGTAGAGGGGCTTTTTTTAGACTTCATTTAATCGTTATTGTTTCTACTCAGCCTCTTTCTCTCTTTTTCGGCTTCTTCAATTTGAGCGGCCAAATGCTTTATCACATCGTCCAATTCCCGAGCGGCGAAATCAATACTTTGCATATAGCTACTATTTTCGATAAAATCAGGATCCTCCTCATGAATTAAATTAATAATTCCCAATATATTTGTAAGCGGTCTGCGTACCTCATGAGCTGTTAGAAAAGCAAAGCGCTTAAGGCCCTTGATATATTCCTCATTGTTGTGTTCATACTCTTTTAAGTGTGTAATTTCAGTCGTGATTCCCCTTAAACGTATTTTCGAACACTCTTTTACAGTATCAGCCCAAAGTTTCGTTTCCAGCCATTTATGTTTTTGACTTTTGGAATGAATACGGTATTGAACTTTGCGATACCGTTCTTTTCCTAAATTTAATTGAGTTAAAGCTTTGTGTACTAACTCACGATCTTCTTCAATAATCTTATCAAGCATTAGATTCAAGTCTGCATATAACTTGTGAAGCGGTATTCCGTAAATTCTTTCTGCGGATTGATTGATATACTGAAATGTATTTTCATCGGCAAAATAGCACCATAGAATGGAGTCAACGCCATTCATAATTTCTTCCAAGCGCCCTTTTTGTTCGGATAGTTGAGAGCGGTTTTTTTCCAACTCAGTGAGGTCACGTAAAATCAAAGCGCTTTTCGTGTTTTCAGCGATGCCGCCTATTTTGGAAACCGATAGGTTTATTGGAACAACATCTTTGTTTTTATTAATTAAACGACAGTTTGTAACCTTTCTTTTTTGTGCACTATCTATTGATACTTCATGTAAGTTTAATGTTTTTTCGCCCTTCATCAAAAGAGTTTCTACTTCCATACCATTCAATTCATCAGGTGTATATTTAGTTATAAGCTGAGCGGCAAGATTTACTGCTTCTATTTTACCGTTACCATTATCTACAATAATCACGGGCTCGGGTAAAGACATAAATACACCTAAATAGTTTTTATTTAACTTTCTTAGGCCGGAGGTATGGCGGCGTACGAGAAAATAAATGAGAATGGAGGTGAAAATGATGAAAAGGATACCCTTGATTACGCCAAATAAGAATAAGTCATGTATTTCAGATGTAATGTGTTTTACTAAATAATCGCTGAGGATTATATATAGAGAACCAAGAACGGCATACGGTATAACTACTGTTTTAACCCCGCTTTTTGACTTTTTCATAATCAGCTATTTAAAAATTGCAATATACAACTTTTGTCATTAATTGAAAGGGAAGTATCTTGCACGCTTAAAATTTTTCGTATGAATGGTGCTTTAACTAAGGTATTAACAGGTTTATTTATTTGTCTTTCAGCGGCTATGTTCGCGCAGGACAAAAAGTTTGAAGTTGAAGATATTTGGTTGCTGGGTGAGTTTAGGCAGGATTATGTCAGCGGGCTTCGCTCTATGAATGACGGTGAGCATTACACTACCCTGGAAAGAAATGCCAAGGGACAGCATATCGTGAAACATTCTTATAAGACCGGCGAAGCTGTGGATACTGTTTTTTCGACCCAAAACAGAGGGTTGAATTTTAACCTTTCGGGTTATGCCTTTTCGCCCGATGAAAGATTGCTTCTGCTCGAAGCGAATAAGGAATCTATTTACAGGCACTCTACCAAAGAGAATAATTACGTCTATTCCATTGAAGCCGATTCTATTTTTCCCGTAGGTTTTCAAGAGAAACAAAGCTTTGCTAGTTTCTCGCCCGAAGCAGACAAGTTGGCCTACGTGCATGAAAATAACTTGTATATTGAGGACTTATCAAACGGTGAGCGAACTCAAGTGACCACTGATGGGGAAAAGAATAAAATT
>PXEK01000183.1 GCA_003564735.1 Cryomorphaceae bacterium | reverse complement strand
TCAGCGCTGCTTGGATTATGTGTTTGACCGTGGCGGCTTTATTCTGTTGGGTCTGGAAGATAAGGAAATCAAGGGCGCAGTGGTAGTGAATGAAACGGGAATGGGCGGCTATATTCCCGAGAATATTCTGGTTTACATTGCTGTGCATCACGATCAAAGAGGTAAAGGCGTGGGAAAACAATTGATGGAAAACGCCCTTAAACTGTGTAAGGGAGATGTTGCGCTTCACGTAGAAGAAGATAATCCTGCCAAATTCCTCTACGAAAAGGTGGGCTTTACCAATCCGTACTTGGAAATGCGATACAAGAGAAAATAGTTTTTTCCGGAGCAAATTACATAAATTCTAATATCACTCCCATAATGGAAATATCTCAATCGCTGTTGAAAGAACTCAAAGCGTTGCGTCGAGAAATTCATCAATACCCCGAACTCTCGGGCGAGGAATATGAAACGCGTGACAGACTATTAAATTACATTAGACCGTGTGAACCCGACAATATTTACATGTTGGGTGAAACGGGTTTGGCTATTGGTTTTAACGGGGCTGAAGACGGACCGGTTATTCACTTTCGTGCCGAGTTGGACGCGCTGCCTATTGACGAGGTGAACGACTTTTCTTACGTTTCCCGCAATCCCGGAGTATCCCATAAGTGCGGTCATGACGGCCACATGACTATTGTGGCGGGTCTGTCGCGATTGTTCGCTGAGAATCGTCCGCAAAAGGGCAGGGTTATTCTACTGTTTCAACCCGCCGAGGAAGACGGCAGGGGAGCAATTTCCGTTTTGAACGATTCAAAATTTAAAAAATTTGAGCCCGATTATGTTTTTGCCCTACATAATCTGCCGGGTTTCGATATGCATGATGTAGTGCATAAAACCGGCACGTTTACGGCAGCCGCAAAAAGTTTGATCATTAAAATGAGGGGAAAAACCTCTCATGCCGCCGAACCCGAAAAGGGAATTAACCCGGCTTACGTAATTTCGGGGATTTTAGAAAAATCGAAAAGTATTACCCAAACCGATCCTTGTGAAAAGGATTTTTGTTTGATCACTCCCGTTTATATGAAGCTTGGTGAGCGCGGAGCTTACGGCGTATCGGCCGGATGCGGTGATTTGAGACTCACGCTGCGTTCTTTTTCCAATGATGTGATGGAGGAACTCAGCGGTAAACTGAAACAAATTATTGAAGAGGTTTCAAAGGAGTATAACGTAGAAACGGAGATTGAGGAAACCGAAAAGTTTACGGCGAATGTGAATAGCGAAGAGGCCGTGGACATCATAAAAAAAGCTGCTCGGCATGCGGATTTGAATACTCGTGAAATTTCGTATCCGTTTAAGTGGGGCGAAGATTACGGCGAGTTCACCAATAAGTATAACGGCGCAATGTTTGGTTTGGGCTCGGGACGCAATCAACCGGCATTACATAATCCCGATTTCGATTTCCCCGATGAATTAATCGAAACCGGACTCAAAATGTTTTACGGCATTAGTAAGGAGGTTTTAAAATAACGGTATGCTGCACCCCTCACATATAGAAATTAGTGAAGCCGCACTTCAAAAAAATATTTCCTTTTTAAGGGACAGACTCAAAGACGGGGTGAGGCTGTCATCTGTGGTCAAGGGCAACGCTTACGGTCACGGAATTGAGGTTTATGTTCCCCTGGCCGAGAGAAACGGCATAGATCACTTCTCTGTCTTCAGCGCCGATGAAGCCCTTCGCGTAATGAAGTCGGCCACCCGTAAACCCGATATCATGATTATGGGCATGATTGCCGATGAGGCCTTGGAATGGTGCGTACGTAGCGGGATTGAGTGTTTTGTTTTTGATTTGGACCGACTCCACAAAATCATTGAAATGGCGCGACAAGTGGGCGTAAAAGCAAAAATTCACGTGGAGCTGGAAACGGGAATGAATCGTACGGGATATGAGCCGGAAGAGATGAAGCAGTTGGTTGAGGTTCTGACCAAAAACAAAGAGCACTACTTACTTAAGGGACTGTGTACTCACTTTGCGGGAGCAGAGAGTTTAGCGAACTATGTGCGTATTAAAAAGCAAAAAAGTGCGTTTAAAAGCTGGTGTAAGTTTTTCGAAAAGCAAGGGCTTAAGCCCGAGTACAAACATACGGCCTGCTCCGCAGCGGTAATACGTTATAAGGATACGCAGATGGATTTGGTGAGGGTGGGTATTTTACAATACGGCTTTTGGCCCAGTACCGAAACGCTGGTGGAGTACACTTCAAAAAACGACATACATGCCGACCCGTTGAAACGATTGATTACTTGGAAATCAACGGTTATGAGCTTGAAAAATGTGAATAAGGGAGAATATATCGGTTACGGAATGACTTTTCTGGCTCAACAAGATATGCGGCTGGCTGCTGTACCGGTAGGGTATCACCACGGGTTTAGCAGATCGCTGAGTAATTTAGGGCGTGTGCTTATTGGCGGGCAACGGCTGAGCGTTGTGGGACTCGTAAATATGAACGCGCTGCTGGTGGATATTACCGGCTGCGAAAACATTAAACGGGGCGATGAGGTTGTTATAATAGGAAATCAGGGCGAATTGGAGGTGTCGGTATCGGCATTCGGCGAGCTGAGCAATAGATTGAATTATGAATTACTCACTCGCATTCCGGCTGATATTCCAAGAAAAGTTGTACCTTAGCTTAACAATTTGGTATTATGGCATACATTAAGTTATATCGTGATAAATTGAAGCATAACTATGAGTTCTTGAACATAGCTTTCCAAAAAAGAGGCATAGAGTGGGCTATTGTAACCAAGTTGCTTTGCGGAAATCAGGAATACCTCAATGAAGTGATTAAGCTGGGTATAAAAGAGGTGTGCGACTCACGAATTTCTAACCTGAGGAAGGTCAAGGATATTGATGAAAGTGTGCAAACCGTTTACATAAAGCCCCCCGCTAAGCGAAGTATCAGCGATATTGTGAGATATGCTGATGCGAGTTTCAATTCTGAATACGAAACCATAAAAATGCTTTCGGCCGAGGCGGTGCGACAAGATAAGCTGCATAAGGTGATTATTATGATTGAACTCGGCGACTTGCGCGAAGGTGTGATGGGTGATAAGGTAGTTGATTTTTATGCGGCGGTTTTTAAACGCCCCAAAATAAAGATTACGGGAATCGGAGCCAATCTCAACTGCTTGCACGGAGTAATGCCCTCAGAGGATAAACTCGTACAGTTGAGTTTATATAAGCAGTTAATTGAGGCAAAGTTTGACCGTGAAATCCCATGGGTCACAGGGGGTACTTCAGTCGTGTTTCCCTTTATTTTGCAAAACAGATTACCCAAAGCCATCAACCATTTTAGAATGGGGGAGACGCTCTATTTTGGGAATAACTTGCTAGATGAGAGCCCTATTCCCGAAATGGAACAAGGGGTAATAAAGTTGTTTACCGAAATTATAGAGCTCATTGAAAAGCCGGTGGTTCCTATAGGCAGTATGCAGGCCAACGTAGCGGGCGAGGAAACGGAAATAAATGAGGAAGATTACGGCAAAAAATCGTTTAGGGCAATCATTGATGTGGGGCTCTTGGATATTTCCCCTGATTATATCATTCCGGATGATTCAGCACTTCGTGTAACTAATGCGAGTTCAGATATGCTGATTTTGGATTTGGGCGAAAATGAAAATAATTATAAGGTGGGCGATCTAATTTCATTCAAGCTAAAGTATATGGGCGCACTAAGTCTCCTAAATTCGACTTACATCGAGAAAATAATTGTGTGACGGTGGCATGTTTTTCTCTTTCCCGTTGAGGTGGAAAATATATAACCAATTTGTTTTTAATAGTTTGAGTGCTTCGTCGGGTTGCCTTTTTTTGACTATATTTGCAGCCGATAAAATCAACGCGATAAATGGCAACATCAACAACTCAAAAGAAAGAACGAATACTTAAGAAACTGGTCAAAAAACTGGATAAAAAGTCATTCGACGATATAAAAGCAAAACTTTCGGGGTATGAAAATCCTACCGAATTAAGCTACAACGGCTCCATGAAAAAATTCGTTCCGGATATGGTCACTTACAAGGGCGATGAAATGAATTTTTACGAGTTTGAAAATAAAGTTCGCGAGAGAGATGTTCAAGACCAAGTAGCAAAATGGATATTATTCGGTTCGCACGCCAAACAAAACAGAGGTAAGTTTTTTCTTTTGGTACCTATTGAAAACGCCGACAGATTCGAGAATCTTGTAGAAAAGATGAAACTCGACTTGGAGCTCGTTAAAGTGGAGAAGTAGATTACACCACTTCGGAATCTCAACAACCCTATATTACTCCCCAACGAGTAATAACATTCTTTGAACTTTTTATATTTCTGTACCGAATTGTACTGCGCTGTTCGCCGTGAGTTCTGTTGTGGAATAAACTGTCCGTAAGCAGAACCGTATATTTTAGATTCATTGTCAATTACCCTCCCAAAAATGAAATGAACTTGCGGTCGGCACAATCTAAATACCGGCCGGTTTTTGCAGACGGAATAAGCAAACGGCATTTGCAGATGGAATGAGCAAACGGTTTTCACAGACGGAATGAGCAAACGGCATTTGCAGATGGAATGAGCAAACGGATGTAACAGTTCAACGATTAAACGATTCAACAGTTCTACATCTCTACATCTCTACACCTCCACACCTCCACACCTCTACAACTCAACAACTCTACACTTCCTCACCTAAACATCCCTCCCCAAACCCGCCTCCGTTCCCCTTGGTATTCCTAAATTCGCACCGTGAAAAGTACCTTAAAGGAAATACAAAACCTCTTTGAAACGGAACTCAGCGAGCTATACTCACCCGGCGAAATAAAACACATCTTTCGGGAGGTCGTTCGAGCGGTATTCGGACTAAAAAGTCACGAGATATTCCTTTTGCGCGAAAAGCAAATGACCGATGATGAACATTCGCGCGCCGTGGAAATGCTGGACAGAATCAAAGCCGGAGAACCGCTGCAATACGTAACCGGCGTTTGTGAGTTTTTGGGTCTGGAATTTCGGGTTACGCCCGCCGTGTTGATTCCGCGACCTGAAACTGAAGAGCTTGTGGTTGAGGTATGTGACCGGTTCGATAAAAACAAACCCCTTCGCATATTGGATATCGGCACAGGATCGGGATGCATCGCTCTGGGAATAAAGTCGGTACGCCCAAATTGGCAAGTGATGGGTGTTGATGTAAGTCGGCAAGCCCTTGAGGTGGCCCTCGAGAACCGACGTCGATTAAATCTTGAGGTCACTTTTCAGTATTGTGATGTGGCGCACTTTTCGTGGTCAGAACCCTTTGACGTAATTGTTTCCAATCCTCCGTACGTGGCAGATAATGAAAGGTCACAGTTGCAAAAGCAGGTCGTTGATCACGAGCCGGATGTGGCTCTTTTTGCCCCGCCCAACGATGTATTGTACTTTTATCGTCTTATTTCCGAGAAATGTAATGAACTTTTGAAACCGGAAGGCAGTTTGTGTTTTGAGACGCACTATCGGTATGCCGCTGAGGTGGGGTCGGTTCTGACCAAAAAGAATTTTAGAAATGTTGAATTAAAACGCGATTTAAGCGGTAACGACAGAATGATATTTGCCCAAAAATGAGTGAAGTAAAAAAGAAAATAGAAAAGTTGCGAAGTGAGCTGGAACGTCATAACCGGCTGTATTACATCGAGGATAATCCCGAAATTAGCGATTACGAATTTGATGAAATGTTGAAGGAGTTGGAGGACTTGGAGCGCGAGAACCCCGAATTTGCCGATGAAAATTCACCCACCAAGCGGGTGGGAGGCGACGTGACCAAAAATTTTGAAACGGTTGAACACGAGTTCCCGATGATGTCGCTAAGTAATTCATACTCAAAAGATGAAATAAGTGAATTTATCGCTAGGATTGATAAAAATATTGGGGGAGATACCGAGTATGTGTGTGAGTTGAAATACGACGGGGTGGCCATAAGTGTGCGTTATAATAATGGGCGTTTTGAAAGGGCGGTGACCCGAGGCGACGGACAAAAAGGCGATGATGTATCGAATAATGTGCGTACGATTAAGTCACTGCCGTTAAACTTGTTACCCGATACGGGGTATCCCGAAGTATTTGAAATTAGAGGTGAAATTATGCTCACTCGATCGCGATTTGAAATGCTGAATGAGGAACTCGCAAAAAAAGGGGAAAAACCTTATGCTAATCCGCGCAATACGGCTTCGGGCACATTGAAATTACAAGATAGTAAAGTGGTAGCCAAAAGAGGGTTAGACTGCTTTCTGTATTCCGTAAATGCCGGCTCTCCCGTAGCCGAGAATCATTTTGAATCGGTACAAAAGGCAAAAAAATGGGGATTTAAGGTGCCGCCTAAAGAGAAGAACAGGATTAAGGTGTGCCGTCACATTGATGAAATCATGGATTTCATCAATTACTGGGATACCGAGCGCCTAAATTTAGATTTTGATATCGACGGGGTGGTGATTAAAGTGAACAGCTACGATAAACAGGAGGAGTTGGGCAGTACGGCGAAATCTCCCCGTTGGGCCATCGCCTATAAGTACAAGGCCGAGGAAACGAAAACGATTTTACAAGACATTAAATTTCAGGTGGGTAGAACTGGTGCCGTAACACCTGTGGCGCAGCTAAAACCCGTTGAATTGGCGGGAACCGTAGTAAAGCGCGCCTCTTTGCACAATGCTGATGTGATTGCCAATTTAGATGTGCGCTTGGGCGATACAGTGTTTGTGGAAAAGGGAGGGGAAATCATCCCCAAAATTACAGCTGTTGATAAACAGCAGAGACCTGATGATGCTGAGCCTTTTGAGTTCGCTGCGCAATGTCCCGAATGCGGTACAGAATTAGTGAGAAAAGAGGGTGAGGCCGTGCATTTTTGTCCGAATGAAACGGGATGTCCGCCCCAAATTTTGGGAAAAATACAGCACTTCATTAGTCGCAACGCCATGGATATTGAAGGGTTGGGGCAGGAAACCGTTGTACAACTTCATAATGCCGGCTTAATTAAAGGTATTGCTGATTTGTATGAGTTGAAAAAGGAGGATGTGCTGCCGCTGGAGCGCATGGCAGAGAAAAGTGCAAACAACCTGATAAAGGGGGTGGAAGAATCAAAAAACAAACCCTTTGAAAAAGTTCTTTTCGGAATGGGAATTCGCTACGTGGGCGCCACGGTAGCCAAAAGGTTGGCGACACATTTTAAAGATATTAACCGCCTGGCACAAGCCTCCTTGGATGAGTTGGAATCTGCCCCTGAAATTGGAACCGTAATTGCCAAAAGTGTTCACGAGTTTTTCAGGAATGAGGAGTATTTGGAGATGGTGGAGAGGCTTAAATCGCACGGACTCCAATTTGAGGTAGTGGAAGAGGAGGGAGTGAGCAGCAAGCTTGAGGGTAAAAAAATCGTTATTTCGGGTGTTTTTCATCAGGTAAGTAGGAGTGAAGCGAAAAAGCTTATTGAAAAACACGGCGGCACCAACACCGGCTCTGTATCGGGAAGTACCGATTACCTTGTAGCGGGCGAGAATATGGGGCCTGCGAAGCGAGAAAAAGCCGAAAAACTCAATGTGAAAGTGATTAGTGAGGACGAGTTTTTAAAAATGATCGAAGATTGATGTTGGTCAGAACCCCCAACACTTAGCCGATTCTTGAAAGGTCGGTAATTCGACTTGAAGCGCTCATCTTGAGCATAAGAGGATACCCGATAACGAAACTAAGTTATTAACAATTTGAAATGCTACTCTTTTTGTATGGAGCTGTATTTTAGGAGTGTAGAAATTCACATGGTAGTGTTCATACTTTTATTTTGTTGAAAAGATGTGGATAAAGTGAACATATAGCTTTGTCATCAACAAAAATAAAAACCATGTTCAAGTTTATACTCATCCCTTTCAAAGTATTGTTGGTCTTTCTAATTTCTTCGTATTTCACCTCGGGCTTGACCATTGAACAAGATGCTCCTGATCGAATAGACTCGTTGGGAACATGCACCGTGAATTTAACCGTGAAAACGGGAGGTGTAGCGGGTTTTGCTAAGTTGCAATACCGTTTTCCTGAAGGTGTAGAGGTTGAGCCGGTAGAGTTACATGGTGCTACGTTTAGTTTTCAGAACCGACAAATGAAGGTGATTTGGATGAATTTACCCGAAGAGAAGGAGTTTACGGTGAGCTATAAATTGAAGGTGACAAGCGGAGATGTAGTGGAGCTTCCGTTAGGGGGGACATTTTCTTATTTGGAAGAGAACAAGAGAATGACCTACGACATTGAACAAAAAATAATGAAGGTGGG
>PXEK01000082.1 GCA_003564735.1 Cryomorphaceae bacterium | reverse complement strand
TCAAGGAAAAAACGGGTTGCACCTTATAAAAAATGATAGTCACGGTATCTTAACACTTTCGGGAGATACCCTATTACCTTTCGATTATCTAAATATTGGTTCGTTTTCATCTGGCTTGGCTCCGGTGGCTCAAGGGAATGTGTATTTTTACATTGATACAACAGGTACAAGAATGTTTGATGAGGAATTTGATTACGAGCCTTTCGTGTTCAATTTTGCCAATTTTGATGATACTGAGGTAAAATACTTCAGAAAAGGTAAATTTGGGTTGATCGATACCGCCGGGACTCGATTATTTCCCGCTATATTCGACGATATAGGAAAGTACGGACAGCATTTAACACCCGTAAAAAAAGGCGACTCTTGGGGATATGTAAATGCCGATGTGCGGCTTAAAATTAAATATCAATTTGATTTGGCCCGCGAATTTGTTGACTCAATTGCTTTTGTGCGTAAAAACGGATTGTGGGGCGCTATTGATTTATCGGGTGAAATGGTACTTGAGCCCCAATATACGAATGTTGAACATTTAGTAAGTGGAAAGCTTCTCGTTAGCTGCAACAGCGGCAAGGGTGTAGTATCTTCAAGTTTCGAAGAGGTGTTGGAATGTGTTTATGATGAAATAAGCGTGTTTGAGAAACGTTATTTGCATGTGAGTATAGAGAGTGAAACTGCTGTTTTTGACTTGTCAAATAAAGAATTTTTATATTCAGAACCTGATTTTCAGTCTCAACGAGCCCACCGATTAAATCTTTTGAGGAATGACGAAGAGTAAAGTCGTTTCCTTCCTTTTTGCCAAAAGGTGGCCGCTGTTGGGTACTTTACTCTTTCACTTGCTGTTACTCATTTTCTTGAGTGTGTTTACGGTGAAACAAAGGACATTGCAGCGTCCTGAACCTCTTATAGCCATCGAGTTTGAAGAAGATGTTGAGCGGGAACCCGAAACTGAGTATGAAGAAGAAACACAAGAGCAACATGCGCGAGAAGTACGAAGCGATAGGGCAGTGAGTGAAACGGCAGGTGAGGATACTCGTGAATCGAGTCGAAATGTAACCACATCTTCGCCAACAAGAGCGGCATCACAAACGCGACAGAGCATTGACGAACAAATTGAGCGCGAGCTGCGCGAGCTGGAGCAACAAGTTATCGATGAACAGCGTGCGGCAGGTTATGGTTACACAAAAGAGCAAGCGCAAGAGCTTATAGACTCAAAACGCAATCCTGAAGTGGAAAAAGTCCCCGAAAAGCAAGCCGTATCTGAAGAAGCGGTGAAAGGAGAAACGAACATATCTTACAAGCTTGAAAACAGGTACGATACCTACATTAAAGTTCCCGTGTATATGTGTCGTTCAGGGGGTGAGGTTACCGTAAACATCGCGGTTGACCGTAAAGGTAATGTGGTGGCGGCTAAAGTTGATCAACAAACCACGAGTACTACTGATAATTGCCTGTTTAATCAAGCCGAAAAAGCGGCGCTAAATACTCGTTTTAATTCATCAACGAAAGCTCCCGAACTGCAAAAGGGCACTATTACGTTTAGGTTTGTGGCACAGTAAACTTGAGGTTGAGTTGCCAAAATTTTTTCTTTGTGGAGCAGGTTTAATGGAATTCAACTTTTCAATTCCGGAGAATAGCTCTACTTGATATTCCGCTCTTTTTTGATACGGTCGTAAGCTTCTTGAACTTTTTGGAACTTTTCTTTAGCGGCTTGTTCAAACTCCTCTCCCAGTGAAGAAACCTTGTCAGGGTGATATTTGAGGGCCATTTTTCGATAAGCCTTTTTGATTTCATCATTTGACGCACTTTTATTCACTTCCAGTATTTTATACGCCTCGTCGGGAGTAGTTTTACTGCCGCCAAACATAGATGAGATGGAGTAGAAGTCTTTTTGTGAGATTCCTAAATAGCTTGCAATGGTTTTTAACAGGGTAAATTCACTGTTATCAACTTTGCCGTCGGCATGAGCAATACCAAACAAATAGTGTATCAATTGCAACCGCATGGGGTGAGACATGTTGGAACGTATTTGTAATGAGACCTGCCTCACCGAGAAGTCACGATCCATCACTTCTCGCAAGGCTTTGACGAGGTCTTTCGCTTTGTCTTTTCCGAATTGTTTCACGAGAAAGTCTTTCACGTAATCCAATTCACTGCGCATAACTCTACCGTCAGCTTTCATCACGGCAGATGATAATACCAATAAACTAATGGTAAAGTCCCCGCCTGTTGTTGAGCTCCCCGCGCCATATGCGCCGCGGCCCGAATTAGATGAGGTAAAACCTTTTCCTTGTCTCATTCGTTTGGTTCTATCGTCAATTTCCTCGGCGTTATCAAATAATGAGCCTAAAACAAAGCCCGCTATGGCACCAATAGGGCCACCCACTGCCCAGCCTAAGCCGCCCCCGATCCATTTTGCGTATTTCGACATTTTATTTTCGGTTAAATTGTGTTTTAATTTTCATTTTGCGATAGACTCAGATATTGGTTTTTTATCTACTGTTATATTTTTTGCCTTAAACTGCGCAGATATCCGGCGAACCGGTAAACAAATCTTTGAATTAAAATAGTTTTACCAGCTGCCACCCGCACCTCCACCGCCAAAGCTGCCTCCTCCAAAGCCTCCAAAGCCTCCACCGCCGAACCCGCCTCCAAAAGAACCCGATCCTGAGCTAAAGTTATTGTAGCTGCCCCTGTGTGAAGAGTTTATCATTCCTGCCATCATCAAAGCCGTCCAAAAAGACGTGTTTCTCCTCATGGAGTGGTGACGCGCTCTGTTTACTGAGCCTAAAACGAAAAACAGAAAGAACAGACCTAAAAATAGAAGGGGAGCAACGGGTACTTTTTGTGACTCCCGCAGAGCTTCTACTTTCAAGGCATATTCATCCGGCGGATATTCTCCTCGAGCCAATGCTCCCAGTTCACTTATTGCGGCAACAATACCTCCCAAATAGTCTTCTTTCTTGAAGCGCGGAATCATTTCGTGGTCCACAATAAGCTTTGCAACAGCGTCAGGCACGGCTCCTTCAAGTCCATAACCTGTCGCAATAAAAACCTGACCACGGTCATTGGGGTTTAACTTGGGTTTAATTAAAATTACAATCCCGTTATCAAAGTCTTTTGAACCTACGCCCCATTCTTCACCGAGCTCATAGGCGAATTGAGAGACATCATACCCCTGCAAATCATCTACAATTACCACGGCAATTTCTACAGATGTGGAATCTCGTATTGTTCTTAGTTCCTGCTCAATGGCGGGTGTTGCATCTTGTGGTAAAAGCCTTACAAAATCATTTAAGAGTCGGGGAGGGTTTGCAGGTTCAGGTAATTGCGCCTTCAGTTCATTACAAACAGAAAGTTGCCAAATGGCGAAAAGGACAAAAAACACTTTGGTTTGTAATACTTTCATGATTTTCTGTTTTTTCCAAAAGAAATATCATTCGAAATTTCATCCTGCGAATCATCGGTGTAGGGGAAATATTTTTTCAGCCGTTTTCCCGCTTCCAAAATCCCCGCCGTAAGCCCTTCTTCATATTTTTTTTGTTTGAAGTGTGAAATTACCGTGTCTCTGGTTGAGTCCCAGAATCCATCTTCAACTTTGTGGTTAATTCCGGCATCACCCAATATTGCAAACTTATGGTCCTCGATAGAAATGTAAAATAAAACGGCGTTTCGGTATTTGGTTTTTTGCAAGTTCAAAAAGTCAAATATGTAGGCTGCTCTATCCAAAACGTCCTCATCACATCGGTCATCGAGGTGAACTACAATTTCGCCGCTTGTTTGTGCTTCAGCCTTTTCAATAGCGGCTAGTATATTTTTTTGCTGTTCTTCCGTAAAAAAGGCTTTGGCTATTTTCATTGGTTTGGGGTTCTGACCAAAAGGGAAGGGTTAAAAATTAATGATTTCACGAACGATGCGCTCCACGTCATATCCTTCAGATTCAGCTTTGTAGTTGGGTACAATGCGGTGACGTAAAATAGAAACAGCTACGGCTTTAACATCTTCAATGTCAGGGGAGTATTTTCCACTTAGGAGAGCGTGGCACTTTGCGCCTAAAATGAGGAATTGAGAGGCACGCGGCCCGGCTCCCCAACTCACGTATTCTTTCACTACATCGGCGGGTTGCTCGCCGTTGGGTCGAGTGCGAGCGGTTACTGTAACGGCATATTTTAAAACATTATCACTAACAGGAACCTTGCGCACGAGGTCTTGAAAGTAAAGGATCTCTTGGGCGTTCATCACGGGTTTAGCCGCTGATGTTTTATTGGTAGTGGTGGCTTGAACAATGTTCATCTCCTCGTCAAAGGTGGGGTATTCAACAAAAATATTGAACATGAATCTATCCAGCTGGGCTTCGGGCAGGGGGTAGGTGCCTTCCTGCTCTATAGGGTTTTGCGTGGCTAAAACAAAAAATGGTTTTTTGAGTTTGTGAGTTTCGCCACCTGCGGTTACGGCTTTTTCTTGCATGGCCTCCAAAAGTGCCGCTTGCGTTTTTGGCGGGGTACGGTTAATTTCATCAGCAAGTACTACATTGGCAAAAATGGGTCCTTTTATAAATTTGAAATTTCGTTCTTTGTCAAGAATTTCAGAACCTACAATATCTGAAGGCATTAAGTCCGGGGTGAATTGGATTCGTGAAAAATCCAGTCCTAACGCCGTTGAAACAGTATTTACAAGCAGTGTTTTAGCCAACCCGGGAACTCCCACTAAAAGGGCGTGACCACCCGAAAAAATGGAAATGAGGATGTTTTTTACTACGTCATCCTGCCCAATAATAACTTGCCCTATTTCTCGTTTGAGCTCATCATATTTTTTGGCAAATGCATCTGCGGCTTCCACCTCATCTTTAAATGGTGCGTTTTGTTCCATCATTTTATATTTCAATTTTTTTGTTCAGAACCAAGTGTGTTGAAATTCACAATCACGATAATCATCGTGAATTTTGATATAAGTACTTTCAATTTTTTCCCGTATCCACCTATCCAGCTCGTCTTTTTCTTTTCGCGCTTTGGCAACAGCTCTGATTCTTTGATAATCGTCTTTCAAGTTGGCTCTATGGGGTTCAACAACTTCCAAGAGTTTAACAATTCGGTATGCTTTTGTGTTGTCTCGTTTAACGTAAAGTACGGGCTCTGAAATTTTACCGGGCTCCAATTTGTCCAGCGCATAAACCAATCCGGGATCAATTTCACTCAGTTGATCCATCTCAAAACGGGTGGCTCCGGTTTGCGGGTTGACCATTTTGCCATCGTTATATTTAGACTGCTCATCATCGCTGTACTTTTCAGCCATGTCACTAAAAGTTAAGTCGGGATTATTCTTGATTTCATTGCGCAGCGAATCAAGTCGTTCTTTCGCTTTATTTAATTGAACGCCTGATACGCTCGGCTTTAGTAGTATGTGTTTGAAATTCGCTTTTTGGCCTTGACGCTCAACAAGCTGAATAATGTGGAAGCCGAATTCAGTTTCCACAACGGGTGAAACCTGACCGGGTTCAAGCGTAAATGCAGCTTCGGCAAATTCGGGAACAAGTTGGCCGCGGCGCATAAAGCCCAATTCACCGTTACGCGAGGCGCTGCCCTCGTCATCGCTGTACAGATACGCCAGGGTGCCGAAGTCTTCACCGTCTAAAATACGTTCCCTAAAACCGCGCAATTTGGTTATTACCTTTTCTTTTTCTTCTTGGCTTATTTTGGGCTTAATCACTATGTGGGCCGCTTCCACCTCAGCATTGATAAAGGGGAGGCTGTCTTTGGGTATGCTGTGGTAAAACTCGCGAACGTCTCGCGGTGTTACTTTTACACCTTGTGATAGTTCCTGCTGCATGCGCTGCACAATAAGTTGATCTCGAATCAGATCTTTAAATTCTTCTTTGATTTGAACTACACTTTTACCGTAAAAGCGCTCGAGCTTTTCTACCGAACCTATTTGTTGTACGTAAAAATCTAATCTTCTTTCTATTTCTTGATTCACCTGGTCTTCGCCAACTTCTATACTGTCTTTTTTGGCTTGATCGATGAGTAGTTTATTAAACAATACATCTTCAAAAAGTAGACATTTAGTGTTGGGTTTAATGCGTTCGCCCGATTGTGAAAAGCCTTGTAATTTTGCTTCAAGTTCGCTTTTTAAAATGATATCACCTGCAACAACGGCAATAATACCGTCAAGCATCTCATTTGTTTGGTTATCCTCGGGTTGGGCGTAATGCGCCGAAAAGGAAAAAAGAGCTATTAAGAATAAGGCGACTTGCTTAATCATAAGTATATCTCAAAATTGTTTTGCTGTTCGGCGCTTTGGTAAAAGTCCTCTTTGAGCTCGTTTAAAAACTTAACCTTGCGCTTATTTAAAATCATGTTTTTAATATTTTCTCGCTCAAAGGTAAGCGGACTCATCTCTCCTTTTTCTAAACCGTCGATAATTTTTAATAAGTAAATGTAACCGTCCTCCTCTAACTCAATATGTCGGCGGTTTTTCACCAAGTTCCTACGAGATTCCACACGAAGCGGAACCTCTTTTAGCAAATCATCAACGTAAAGCCAATTATTGGGTTCCAGGTACGAGTTAGACGCAAATTGTATACAGTATTCCTCGAGGTTTATGAGGTTTTCGGCATTCCAATTGTTCATGTAAGTTCTCACTTGATTTATATTAGGAGCTTCAGCGTCCAGCTTAACATATATGAGTCGAACAATATCATCTTTGAGTCTGAAATTTTCTTTGTTGTCTTTGTAGTACTCGGTGATTTCAGTTTCATTTACTACTGTATCCAGCTTTTGACTCACCAGTCTGCTTTGGTATGTGTAGATAAGCAAGTCTTTCTTGTATTCTTCCAATCGTTTTTGTATGGTTTCCTTTTTGTCGCCCAGGTTTTGCTCAGCATTGTGAACCAACAATTGACGTTCAATCCAGCTTTTTATGTATTTCGAAGCTGCGTTGGCACTATCTGTATCTTTTAATCCCGCGGGTATATTTTTGCGTAGCTCAGAATCGTACAAGTATTGGTTATATACCCTTGCTACAGGGGTACCTGTTTCTTCTCTGCCATCAAAAATGCCGCATCCCGCGAAAATGGCCGAACCTGACAGCAAAAGAATAATAAATATGTTATTTATATTTTTCACTGAGCTCATTCAGGATTTCTTCATTTACAGACCACTGAAACTTTTCACGTAACTCTTTGAGCCACTCTTTTTCAAGTTGGTCTTGATAATCTGACGTGATTGAACCTCGGGCTTCGTCAATTGTTTTTGGTCTAGGCTCTAAAACTTCATTAATTTTGACAATATACCATTCGCCTTCATTTTGGATTTTTGAACTACCCGGTTTGCGGTCTTGCACATCAGCTAAAAGATTGTTCTCTTTTTCGATTTTGGCGTTTCGTACCTTTACGCCTAAACTGTTTTGCTCATTGATCATTGAAATAATTGCTGAGTCTGTTTTTCCTGACTCAATATGTCGCATGATTTCATCGGCAGTATTTTCATCAGTGGCTATATAACTGGTAACATCATAACGTTCCGGCCACATATAGTTTTGGATATTGGCATTATAAAATGACTCTAGGCCGGCGGTATCAGTATTCGCCCGGCTCCATATTTTATCATTCATTAGGCTAAAAAGTAAAATGCCTTCTCTGTACTCGTTTTTCAAAGCAGCAAATTCGGGGTGTTTTTGAGGCAGGATTGATTTCTCAAAGTCTAAAATTTTCTGTACTTTGAAGTCGTCAAATGATTCACAAACGTAAACAGAAGGGTCTAATTCTTTCTCCGGATTTATCGAAAGTAAGTACTCGGCAAAATCTTTTTGCGTAAACGTATGTTTCCCGGTGCCGTACGTTTTGTCTTTCCACTGCATTATGGTTTTGCTTTTCACATTATGTAACGGGTGGTTTTTTCTTTTTCCCGCAAAGTAGACCGAGTCTATTAAATTTTCTAAGGAGGCAATGTGCTTGGCTTTTGTTTTTACGCCGTATTCTTCGGCTAGTTTAAGTGCCAGTCTTTTTTGACTGTCTGCCCCTCGATTATCTCTATCAATATTTCTGCGAATATTTTCTTCCTCTTCCTCAAATGATCCTAAAGGAACCCTATCCAGCAAAACGGCAATGTGCCGGCCAAAGTCGGTTTCGAAGGGAGCGGTGATTTGACCTCTTTTCTCCAGATGATACACAGCCTCCTCAAAGTCGGGAACCATACGTCCGGTTTTAAACCGTGGAAGTGTGCCACCGCGTTGAGCTGATCCTTTATCGTCAGAATAATGTTTCGCTAAAGTTGCGAAATCTTCACCGTTGTTTAGTTTTTGATGGATTTCTTCTATTTGTTTTTTCGCTTCGGATTGATTTTTGTCTTCATCTTTATCATGACGGATCATAATGTGCGCTACCTGCATTTCAGGCATGGCCTCACGTTTATCATTCACT
>PXEK01000086.1 GCA_003564735.1 Cryomorphaceae bacterium | reverse complement strand
TTCGCCGCAGGGAGTCTATCGCCATGACTCCCGCCGACTGCCATACGGCACTGCAAAGAATTTTAGGTCGAGACATGCAGGGTTCTGACCAAAAAAACAGACCAATTGATCAATCCAAAGTTGAACAAACCATCAAGGACATAACATCGGCAAATGTGCGGCCCGTCGTGGGTTCGTCGGGATTATCGGTTCAATATGCCATTATGATGGGGCTCATTGATTACGCCTCACAACATCATAAGGGTAAAGAGGTTAAGTTTTTGGTTCCGCCCAATTGCTATGGAGGAACCAATGACCAGGCACGGAGAGTAGCGGCGTGTGTTGACGGTGTGGAAGTGCTGGATTTGCCCGTTGATGCCGGACACAACATGGTGCAAAGTATTGAAAATGTGCTGAGGCGGGTTGCAGATGAAGATGCCGTGCCGTACATCATTGCTGAAATTCCGACCAATCCGCGTGTGGAAGTCCCCGATTTAGACGAGTTAAAGGCAGCACTAAGTGCGGAACGCAAAACTTCAAACGGTGAAAAAGCCGTGGCGCCGGTGTTTATCCTCGACCAAACGTTTTGTCCGAATGTTAAGTTTTTGGGCGAAAACGGGATTTTGTCGGGCGTTGAGACCCTCTCCTACGTAAGCGGGTCAAAATTCCCGAGCGGCGGAAAATGTACCGCAGGTTACTGTACCGCCAACCAACAAGCCGAACACCTGATGACGTTTATTGACAAACACATAAAACTGTGCGATAACGAAGCCACCGATTTGCAAATCGAAATATTGGCCGAGCAAATGCCATCGATGAATCAACGCATTGCAGATGCTTACAAAAACACCCGTGAGTTTGTCAATTTTATCGAGCAAACACTACCCGATGCCAAAATCAACTTCGTACCCGAGGAATTGGCTCAAAGAGGATTTACGCCTTCTGTTTTTTCATTAGATCTGCCCACCAAAGGCAATGATGACCAAGAACGGGAAGCCTACAAACGCAAACTCAACGATAAACTCATCAACATGATGATTGGCGAAATCCCCCAAGACAGTAAATACTGCGTAAGTTACGGTCAGCTCAAAGGCTGTTATTGGACCATTCCCGCCACCTCAACCCAGGGCACCACCAAAGAAGCCGATAAGGATTACATCGCCCGCGTTTCAGTATCGCCTGACTTAGATTTGAAAAAACACAAGGAGGTATTTAAGCGGTTTGTGGAGGAGATTTCTTGACTACAGTGTTTGTTTTGGTCAGAACCTAAACAATTGAAATTTAAAAAGAAAAACCGATGGCTTTTTCCACAGAATTATAATATGTAAAACCGATGCAAAACAAATTTGCTGCCGGTGATTAAATTCGGTGATAACATTAAAACCTTTTACTCTATTCTTCTGTGTGATCATTGGCTGTTTTATTAAAATGCCCGAACGTTCCGTTTATTCTCGAATTTGCGCGGGACTACTCCTCCTTTATTCCTCCGTTCATTTGTGTACCCCTTATTTTTAAAGACCCGCGAGATACAACTGTCCGACGTTTTGCGTATTCACCTTTTACATTTATCATACACGAGTAACAAAATTGTACTTTTATTTAATATCCAAACCTTACCTCTGTTTGCAAGTCTGTTACTATCTATTCAAGCATTAATAAGGATTTGCATAAGCCAAACGCCATGAACAGTTAGGAACAAAATCTTATACACATATAACAATATGCTTATTAAGTTAATGAAACTGTTTTGGTAGAAACCGTTACTTTCGCAACAACACAATTTTCAAGAATAAAAATTGATTAACTACAAAACTTAATTATACATCAAAACAAGTGATAATGGATCAATCAAAAAAAGGAAAATGCCCCGTAATGCATGGGGCCAATACAGAAACAAGCCGCTCCGTAACCAAGTGGTGGCCGAAATCTCTAAAACTCGAAATCCTTCATCAACATGACAGGAAATCCAATCCGCTCGATGAAGATTTCAACTACGCCGAGGAGTTCAAAAAACTGGACTATGACGCATTGAAAAAAGACTTACACCAATTCATGACCGACAGCCAAGATTGGTGGCCGGCAGATTGGGGTCATTACGGCGGATTAATGATTCGTATGGCATGGCACGCCGCGGGTACTTACCGCGTGGCCGATGGACGCGGAGGCGCCAATACGGGAAATCAGCGCTTCGCCCCTATCAACAGTTGGCCCGACAACGCCAACCTGGATAAGGCTCGCCGACTCCTTTGGCCCATCAAGAAAAAATACGGTAATAAAATCTCTTGGGCCGATTTAATCATTCTGGCCGGAAACGTTGCATACGAAAGCATGGGCTTCAAAACCTTTGGTTTTGCGGGCGGTCGTGAAGACATTTGGCATCCTGAACAAGATATTGATTGGGGTTCTGAAAAAGAATGGTTGGCCGAAACCAAAAACCGATACAAAAACGATCAAGACCGCGAATCACTGGATAATCCGCTCGCTGCCGTACAAATGGGACTTATTTACGTAAACCCCGAAGGTGTTGACGGGAATCCCGATCCGCTCAAAACCGCTCAAGATGTGCGTACCACCTTCAAGCGCATGGCCATGAACGACGAGGAAACCGTTGCTTTGACGGCAGGCGGACACACGGTGGGAAAAACCCACGGACACGGCGATGCCGAAAAATTGGGGGAAGCGCCCGAGGGCGCCGATGTGTACGAGCAAGGATTGGGCTGGAGCAACCCCGGCGGCAAGGGAAATGCGGAAGATACGGTAACGAGCGGAATTGAAGGCGCTTGGACTACCGAACCCGACAAATGGGATAACGGCTATTTTGAAATGCTCTTTAATCACGAGTGGGAACTGAAAAAAAGTCCGGCCGGCGCTTGGCAATGGGAACCCGTTGATATAAAAGAAGAAGACAAACCGCGCGATGCGCATCGCCCCGGAAAACGTCAAAATCCCATCATGACCGATGCCGATATGGCGATGATTAAAGACCCCGAGTATCGAAAAATCTCGGAGCGTTTTAGAAAAGATCCCGAGTACTTTAACGAAGTTTTTGCACGTGCTTGGTTTAAGCTCACGCACCGCGATTTGGGTCCGAAAGACCGTTATTTAGGTCCTGAAGTACCCGGTGAAGATTTGATTTGGCAAGACCCCGTTCCCAAACCCGATTACACCCTTTCCGATTCTGAAATTGAGGATTTGAAAAAAGATTTATTGAACTCGGGATTGTCTCAGTCAGAACTCATCACCACCGCATGGGACAGTGCCCGAACATTCCGTAAATCAGACTATCGCGGCGGAGCCAACGGAGCTCGAATCAGATTGGCGCCTCAAAAAGATTGGGAAGGCAACGAACCCGAACGCTTAAATAAAGTGCTGAATAAACTCAATGATATTCAATCCGGACTCAGCAAAAAAGTGAGTATTGCCGATTTAATCGTATTGGGCGGAAGTGCAGCGGTGGAACAAGCCGCCAAAAAAGGAGGCGTTGACATTAAAGTGCCTTTTACTCCCGGTCGCGGCGATGCTACCGACGATATGACCGATGCCGAATCATTTGAATATTTGGAGCCCGTTCACGACGGCTACCGCAATTGGCTGAAGAAAACCTACGACGTAAAGCCCGAGGAGTTGATGTTGGACCACACACAACTTTTAGGACTTACCGCTCCCGAGATGACGGTATTAACCGGCGGTATGCGCGTTTTAGATACCAACCACGGCGGCACAAAACACGGTGTATTTACTGATAGAGAAGGTGCGTTAACCAACGACTTTTTCGTGAATTTAACGGACATGAAATTCAAGTGGCAGCCCGCAGGCAGCAATCTGTACAAAGTTATTGACCGCAAAAGCGGCGATACCGTTTGGACGGCTACTCGAGTAGATTTGGTTTTCGGATCCAACTCCATTCTTCGCGCCTACTCTGAGTTTTATGCTCAGGACGACAACAAAGAACGATTCGTTAAAGACTTTGTAAAAGCTTGGGTAAAGGTGATGAACGCCGATAGATTTGACGTGTAATATTGAATTTGATGATTGAACACTCGAGTATTGTAATTTTGAATTGCGATACTCGAGTTTCATTTCACCGCGAATCACGCTCGCGGTGCGAGCTGTAATTACGTTTAAACTCCGAACATAACGTTGATGACGTTTACCTGAATACTGCTATGATTACATTAACAAACAAAGACGTTAGAGAAATTGTGGGAGAAATTGAACTCGGACTTCTTCCCGCGTATCGTAAGTCTGATAAAAAGTTGATTTTCATACCGGATGAGGAACGGTTTGACTACGACTTAGACCCTGATAATCCGTTACCCGGACAAGAGGAACTCGAACTCATTGATGATAACCCGGACAATTATGTCATCATCAATAAGTGGACTTCAACAGCCGCATACAAGTTCATGGAAGATTTCGCCGAACAAGAAGTAAACGACCTCTCTCTTAAAAATGCACTGCTTGATGCTCTCAGTCGCAACAGACCCTTTGCGAGATTTAAGGACCTTATTGACCGATCGCCTTTGCGTGAAAAATGGTTTGAGTATGAAGAGAAAAGAATGGAAGAATTCATACGAAAAGAATTTGAAACTCATCCGGAGTTGGAGGTGGCTTTTAAAGAAGAGTGATGGTTTGGGGTTTTGGTAACCCTATCTTGTTCAATAAGCATGATGTTATTCGACCCCTCCGGGGTCGTCAAAATAGATTGTTCCGTTGAACCCCGAGTTCACACTCGGGGCTATTACTATTTGACCCCTGTCGGGGTCACCTGACACTCTGCTCTCGTTCTGTTTCTCATTCTGTCATAAATCAAAGTCGCAAATAATCATATTTGTCGCGAAGGATCTAAACCTTTTCGAGCACAGTGAGAATCCCGACTACTAGCGACGCATAACTTAAAATCTAATATTTAACCGGTTAAGCCAAAGTCGGAAAATGAAAAAGCCTGTCGGTTTTCAAATGCTCAAATCCACGATAAAAACTTTTTTAAAAATAAAAGTCTACTTACTTGGTAGGGTTTATAGTTTTATCTAACCTTGCAAACTGAAACATCTCGATATATGGACAATCAACAACACCTCAACACCATCATAAAAGCCGCCGTAGATGCGGGAGAAGCTATCTTAAAAGTTTACGATAGCGACTTTAAAGTACAAACCAAAGACGATGAAACTCCGCTCACAAAAGCCGATTTGGAATCGCACCGCGTCATAAAAGCGGCACTGGAACACACCCCGATACCCGTTTTAAGCGAGGAAGGACGAGATATACCGTATGATGAGAGAAAAGAATGGAATCAATTGTGGATTGTAGATCCGCTCGACGGCACCAAAGAATTCGTGAAACGCAACGGCGAATTCACGGTCAACATCGCGCTCGCTCAAGCCGGCAAACCCGTAATGGGTGTGATTTACGTGCCCGTTACCCGCACACTTTACTTTAGTGAAAACACATTGGGAGCCTTCAAAATCGTAAATCCGAAAATATTGGACTTTAATGAACTCATGAAAACCGGCGAGAAATTACCGCTTCAACAAAACAAACCAAACTTCACCATGGTGGGCAGCAGGTCTCACATGTCAAAAGAAACCGAGGAGTATATGCAAAGTCTCACCGAAAAGCACGGCGATGTAAAAGTGATTTCGAGAGGCAGCTCTATCAAATTGTGCATGGTTGCCGAGGGCACGGCCGATGTTTACCCGCGTTTTGCCCCTACGATGGAATGGGATACCGCCGCCGGTCATGCCATTTGTGCCGCGGCCGGTTTTCGCGTGACAGAACACAATAAAAACTCTGATATACAATATAATAAACCCAACCTTTTAAACCCTTGGTTTATTGTTCAAGAATAGATGATGAATGAACTTACTCCATACTTTGTCATAGCGGTGATCTCCTTATTGATCGGTTTTTTGATTTGGGATCGGTTTAAGCCTTCGCATGTGTTTTTCTCTGTTGTGGTGTTATTTCTCCTCACGGGCATAGCCGACACAGAGCAGGTGATTTCGGGCTTTTCCAATAGGGGAATTATCATCATTTTTTTGCTTATTCTGTTGACCGTTGTTCTAAACAAGACCTACAATCTTATCGGACTTCTAGATACCGTTTTCAGCGGTACAAAACGGCCGGGTATGTTTATTTATAAAATGTCGGCGGCCGTTGGACTCAGCTCCGGTGTCATGAACAACCCCCCTATTGTGGCACTCATGATTCCCTACATTTACCGATGGAGCAAAAAGCGACAATACTCGCCGGCAAAACTGTACATACCCCTCTCCTATGCCGCCATTTTAGGTGGAATGCTTACACCCATAGGCACAAGTACCAATCTCGTTTTATTGGGCTTTATGGAATCTGAAGGTGCGGGAACCCTCCCATTTGAATCATTCTTTTTGCCCGGCATTGCCGCTTTGATTGCCGGTACGGCCGCTCTTGGACTATTTATACCGCGCCTCCTCCCCGTGCGTGATGCCATATTGGACGATTACAAGAAACAAGTACGCGAATATATGGCCGAAACAAAGGTTGTCCCAAACTCCGACTTGGTAGGTAAAACCGTGGCAGAAGCCGAGTTGCGTAATTTGGACGGTATATTCCTTTGTGAAATACACCGCGACAGCCGCGCCGTGAAGCCCGTACACCCCAATGAAGTGATTCAGGCCGAAGACCGATTGTACTTCGCCGGAGAAACCAACCGCATTTTAGAAATACTCAAAAACTTTGAGGGACTCGACTGGGCAAAGAAGGATGATTTTCAGCTGGGTGACGATATAGAAATTGTTGAGGTGGTGATTCCGTTTAATTCTAACCTCGAAGGACAAACCTTAAAAAGCTCGCGGTTTAGAGAACAATTCGACGCCGCCGTAGTAGCCATTCACCGAAACGGTGAGCGGCTCACAGGGAAATTGGGCGAACAGCGACTCAGTACCGGTGACATGATGTTACTTACCGCAGGTCCCGACTTCGACGAAAAAATAGAAACCAACGGTAATCTCTACACGGTATCGGTAATATCAGATACCCCTGAATTCTCATCAAAACAAAAAATAATTTACGGAGGTGCCTTTATTGTTATTTTAGGTTGCATCATTGCCGGTGTGTTCCCTTTGTTTCACGGCTTAACCGCTGCTCTTGCTCTCGCCGTTTTCATGAAGCTCATAAGCGGTGAAAACATAAAGAAAAACTTGAGTTTAGATCTGTTTATCATATTGGGGAGCGCATTGACGGTGGGAAATGTGTTTATCGAAAGCGGTGCCGCCGAAATGGTAGCCAAACCCTTTGTGGAATTCCTACTGCCCCATGGTAAAATATGGATCATGATCGGTATTTTTTTACTTACCGCCGTCTTTACATCCTTTATTACCAACGTTGCGGCCGTCAGCATTCTGTTTCCTATTGTATTCCAAGCGGTAAACGACCTAAACCTCAATCCCATCCCCTTCTACCTCACTTTAGCTTTTGGAGCTTCAGCAGCCTTTTTAACACCCGTGAGCTACCAAACTAACCTGATGGTGATGGGGCCGGGAAATTACAAATTCAAGGACTTCATAACGGCAGGTACACCTATGCTGCTGATTTACGGCGCTGTTGTGATTTCAATGCTAACTCTTTTATACGATTTACATGGATAAAGAAAACTTACATATTATTCCGCATCAACACTTTATAAAACGGGAAGATCGCGAAAAATTGAACGGACACAAAGGCTTGGTACTTTGGTTTACCGGCTTGAGCGGTTCGGGTAAAAGCACCGTTGCGGGCTTGCTGGAACGGGAGCTCCATGCCCGAGGTAAATCTACCTACATATTAGACGGTGACAACATTAGAAGCGGTTTAAACGCCGATCTCAACTTTAGTGAAAAAAGCAGAACAGAAAACATTCGCCGCATAGGCGAAGTCGCCAAACTTTTTACAGATGCCGGAATAATCACCCTATCAGCCTTTATATCGCCGTTTAAAAGCGATAGGGAAAAGGTTAAAAACACGGTTGGTGCCGAAAGTTACATTGAAATTTTCGTTGATTGTCCGCTCGAAGTATGCGAAAAACGCGATGTTAAAGGTTTGTACGCCAAAGCACGCGCCGGAGAAATACCCAACTTCACCGGTATCAGCTCGCCTTTCGAGTCGCCCGAAAATCCCGAAATACGCATTGAAACGCATAAAAACGAACCCGAAGAGTGCGTAAAACAAATCATAAACATCATAGAATCAAAACTAAAACTCTAATATTATGCAAAAGTACACCCTCAAACACCTCAAGGAATTAGAAGCCGAATCAATATACGTTTTTCGCGAGGTATTTGCCCAATTTGAAAACCCCGTCATACTGTTTTCGGGTGGTAAAGACTCCATTGTACTGGCACACTTGGCCAAAAAAGCATTTTATCCCGCAAAAATTCCCTTTCCGCTCATGCACATTGATACGGGACACAACTTTCCCGAAACCATCGCCTTTCGCGATGAGTTGGTAAAAAAGCTGGGCGTTAAACTACTGGTAG
>PXEK01000135.1 GCA_003564735.1 Cryomorphaceae bacterium | reverse complement strand
TCTTGATTGTTATTGAGTTCAACAATTTTCAATGTGTACTCGGTTTGTTGACCGGGGACATCATTGCTTATGCCGCCCCATTCAAAAACAGGCTGATCCTCTTTAGTAAATGCAAATTCATCAGCCGGTTGATTGAGCGATACCGTGCCACCCGTAGGGTAACCGTATGAAAACCAGCAAGGCTCACTTACCCCGTTATTTTTAAACGCCGTAAAGCCGCGACCGTCGCGCGCTTGAACTTGCCACAAATATTTTTTACCTAAATCTAAAGGCGGTTCGGCAACACCGTAAACCAATGTGGTTTGCATTTGCCATTGACTTTCATACACCTTAAAAATGGCATTATTGGTAATGGCATTCATCGGGTTGATGGTGTTGTCTGTAATTTCAAACAGAGTAAATTGATACTCGGTTGTACCGCCGGCTCCCGGCCCGGGAGATGACGCCGGTTGCCATTGAAAAATGGTGTTTTGACCTTGCGAGGGATTTACCGCCGTGCTGCAAGCCGGATTTACCGGCAAAGGCTGATCGCGCAATTGAATATAAGCAGCAGCTTGTGCCGGGCGAGAAATCACTTTTCCCGAAACATATTCCAAAACCTCAACCCTAAAAGTGTACATACCCTCCGGAATTTTACCGTTTTGCTCAATGGTTTGCCTCGGAATACCCGTGAATTGCAAATTGTTGTAACTCAAATACGGCTGTAAATCGGCACCTTGAATTACCTTGGGAATATTGGGGGTAAGTGTTATGGGATTTGCGGGAACAAAATTGGGCTTGGTTTCCATTTTGAATGTGCTCGATTCAATGGTAACCCTCAACCTAACTTGCAAGGAGGCTTCATTGGCGTCACGCAATGTAATGTTCGTTATCCAACGGTTAGATCCGGCTTGTGAATAATCGGAAATAAACGCCGAGTACGGAGGAGTAAGGTTGGTGTTTACTTCTACCGGAAATACCTGAGCTGCGGTTTCTGCCGTAAAAAACAACAGAGCAAAAGCAGTAATAAAGAATGAGTAAAAGCTTTTTGTATTCATAATTTGGTTAAAAGTTATATCCGTAAGTTACATTACCTCGGTACTCGGTAAAACCCACCGCACCTTCGGTATAAGGGTTCTGATCAACAATACTCGCATCAATGCCCAAAGTGCTGTTTTTAAACAGCGAAATTTGAAATCCGACACGCCCGGTGTGCACGTTGCTGTTGCGGTCACCGTTAATAATGGTTTGTGCATTGGCGTAAGTAGCGTTGATACTTCCTTTACCTTCAAATATTTGTTTTGACAGTGCTACCGTGGGACCCACACCATTTGTCAATATGGGATTTATATCGTTCCTGAAATAATTCACGGAGACATTACCCGTTAATCCGATGCTTTGCAAGGTGATGGTGTAACCCAAGTTAAAGTTGGAAATTTGTGAGTTGTTATCCTCGGCATCTTCTGTCATTTGCTGCGATACCGTTAAAAATATAGATTGAGGAACTTTATCGGCATTGAGGGTGTAGAAAGCCGACAGTGAATAATTTTCTGTTATTTGGAAAAACTGAAGTGTATCGTTGGTGATGATTCCGGTTTGGTAGGCGTTGGTGGTAAAGTTGGAAGCGGTAAGTGAAAAGTTCAATTTTTGCGAGGCTTGAATATTGGCATTGGCATTGAGAATAATGCGCTGCATTTGATCATCTTTGAGTCCGTCAATATTATCGGTTTGCACACCAAAATCCCCGGTGAAATTTATTTTGTTTTTTAATAGTCCGAACCCGATACCGCCGGTGATATTTTGGAGGTCGTTATTCAAAAACGGCGACCCCATGGTTTGGTAACCGGGATCAACGCGATTGTACTTGGCGTTCAATTCAAACTTACCAAAATCTCGAGATGCCCCCAAAACCACGGCGTTATTCATTTGAGTAGAGGTGTTAGCCGTAAAAAGCGCTCCAAAATTATCGGCGAAGGTAAATGCCTCAATAGCCTCCTCGGGCAAACTTGTGTTTTGCGTGTAATAGCTGCGGGCCAGCTCCAAATGAACCCGGGTTTTTTTATCGATGTTGATATCGGCATTAAAGCCCAAAATCATATTCTCAGCCGGCCGTAAATCTTGCAAACTATCGGGCACAAAGATGGAACCGGCTCTGTCCTCGGCTCTGAAAGCGATAAACTCAAAAGAACCAAAAGATTTATTGTATTTTACTTTAGCCCCCGTGCCCCAGCGATCATAAGCAGGGCCGCTCGCGGGGGAAACATCAACAGCCGTAACTCCCACGGGAATATCCATAGGATCTATACCTTTATTAAGGCGACCATGCATCGCACTTACTTCAATGGGCATATTGGGGATGTCAGCTTCTACGCCCGCGCCAAAAAAACGGACACCGCTGAGTGTGTAAGTAGAAAAATTCATGGAGCGATAACCCAAGTGAGCGGTAATCCACTTGTATTTTGGACTTACACCTACTATATTAAAAGGTTGAGAAAAATCATTTTGCTGATTTGAAAATGTAGCCGAAAACGGAACAGAAGTGCCAAATAAATCGACATTTACATTGGCATTAATTTGCCAAAAGAAAGGTTGCCGACGGTTCTCCATTCCCCTCACATCATAAAATGAGGTTGTGGCATTTACGCCACCGCCAAACTCAACGGCCTTTTTCTCAGATAGATTTGATAAATCCTGAGATTGAATACCGACGCTTGCTAAAATCAATAGTAAAAATAAAAATACTTGCTTCATGCTGCTTACATCTCTCCTTTTAAGAGGGTGTAAAAGTAGATTGCAGCTATTAACAAGTATTTCAAATGCCGTTAATGGCGAATTTACGTCTTTAAACAGTCAGTTTAACGACATAAAATTTTGAAGAATAAAAAAATTTAAGATATCAACCCAAAACCCTCATTTTTGAGTAAAGTTCCTGTTTAAACGTTTTACCCAGCGGAACTTTTAAAGTTTCATTAATTAACACATAATCTTTATTCACGGCTTGTACATGCTTGAGGTTTACTATTGTAGATCTGTGAATTCTCAAAAACCAAGAGTCGGGTAAAACCTCGGCCAACTCAGATAATGTAGTTCGGGCGGTAATGGTTTTATCACGAGTAACAATATCGCAATATTTATCTTTAGACGCTTGAAAATACAGAATTTCATCAAACGCTATTTTTTTAAGCAAATCGCCTATTTTCACAAAAACACTTTTATTCAGAACCCCGCTTATAAAGTTTTCCCGGTTTTGAAATTCTTTAGTGAGCAGTTTTTGATTTTGGGCTCTTTTGAAAACAGCCAGTTCCACTGCCGATTTTAATTGCGGCTCAGAAACGGGTTTAATCAAATACGCATCCGGATCGGTTGCTTGTGAGCGCTCCAGTGTTTCGTAATCAGATAAGGAGGTTACGTAAATTAGAGCAAAGTCGGTTTCGGGCTTGGCTTTTTTCACTACATCAATACCGTCTAAGTCATCATCTAAATGAATATCCATGATGAGTACATCGGGTTGAACGGAGTTAATGAGGTTTATGGCTTCACCGGCGCTGCCGGCGGTTTGCACAACTTCGTAACCCAAATCCTCGGCCAAGTTTTCCATTTTCTCGCACTGCAACGGATCATCCTCTACAATTAATAATCTTACATTATGCATTACGCTGCTGTTTTTAATTCAACCGTGGCGGTTGTGCCTTTTCCCGGTTCGCTTTCCAGTTTTATTTTTCCGCCGTTTAGTTCTAAATACTCTTTGCAAAGTACCAGTCCCAAACCGCTGCCTCTTTCACCGCCGGTTCCTTTAGTGGTTTTTTTAGAGTCAATATCAAAAAGCTTTTCCAGCTTTTCTTGAGGAATTCCTCTGCCGTTATCACGCACTTGAAGTTTTACCGTGTGATTACTCAAAACGCCGGTAATGGTTATTTTACCGCCCGGGGCGGTAAATTTAATGGCGTTATTCACCAAGTTACGCATAACTAAATCGTACGCGTTGGGATCTGCAACGGCTTTTATGTTCTCGTCCAGTTTACTTTCAAGTACAATATCTTTTGATGATGCGTGGTTTTGAAACAACTCTATAATGCTTTGAGTGCGTTTTTTCAATTCCAGTTTTTCAGGTTTTGTGGGTACGGCTTTTAATTGCGTCATACTCCAATTTAACAGATTGTCGAGCAACCCGTTTAAATGATCGGCTTCATTATCAATTTTCGTCCCCAGTGAATCTAACCGCTCCTCTTTGCCCTGACTCACGTATTTTTTTATGATTTTACCCAGGCCTTGAAACGCCGTAGTTGCGTTGCGCACGTCATGTGAAATGATGGCAAAAAACCTGTCCTTAGTTTCGTTGAGTTCAGCCAGTTTTTGTTTGGCTCGATTTAGTTTACGGTTATACACAAACAAAAAGCCCCCGGCTAACAGCACCAGTACAAACCCGGAGCCCAATGCAATAATTCTACTTTGTTTTTTTTCAGACTCCAAATGTGAAATACGATTTTCATTTTCGAGGCGTAAAATTTCACCTTCGCGCTGTTCTGCAGCATACAGCTCTCTAATTGATGAAATTTTATCTCTCAAATCTTCTGAGTTGAGTGAGTCAATTAACTCGGCATATTTATAACTTTTCTCATAAGCCTCTTTATAATTACCAAAGTTGCCGTCAATTACCATTGTATAATAGTGCAAACTTTTAATTTCATCGGGAGATAAATTATTGTTTGAGGTATTTTTTAAATCTTCATACCACTTACCTTGGGTTACCTTTTCACCCGCCTTAATCTTGAGGTAATGATAGCGTGCTTGAGAAACGGAAATGTGAGGCCGGCTTTGCAGCAGCCTCGCATAATGACGCATGGAATCAGCATTTTGAATAGCTTTTTCCCAATTGCCGATGTTTTGCCACACGTCAGAAAGGTGATTAAAGTTCAAGTAAAACCCGTAGTAATTTGAAGGAGCCACCCTTCGTGTGAGAGAATCACTTTCAAGAAAAAGCTTTTTAGCCATTGAATTACCCCCTGCTTTTAAATACAAATACCCTAAATTCGAGGTAATTAAAACGCGCTCTCTCGCAAACCGTGAATTGCGCGACAATTCCTCAGCTTGTTTTAAGTATTTCATTTGCAAGCTGTCAATTTTCATATCGTAATAAACAGCCGCCAAGGTATTTAATGAAGAAAGCCAAATAGAAGAATCGCCCGCTTGCACGGCGGTTTTTTGCGCAATTTGGGAAAAATGAAGCGTGGAGTCAATCATTCCCTTATCCCGATAAACCCATGATTTAGTGAGATTCCCTTTGGCTATACGCGCAGAATCACCTATTTGCTCTGCCAAGCTGAGCATGTTGCTGGCAATACTCAAAAGTGTATCTGTTGATTTTGTTCGGCTGTATCTAAATAAAATAGAACCCATGTAATCAAAACGCAAGGTGTCATTCGTAAAATCATCGCGTTGAATGGCTGCTTCCATTTTTTGAACGCCCTGTTGCTGAGGCATGCGCTTGTACTTTTCCAGAGAGTCACTCCAGTTGGGGTTCTGACCAAAACCCGAATTCCCTGCATGTAAACAAAAAAGAAAGATAGACAAACGAAAAATTTTAAATCCTCTATTTCTAAATATCATAGGGTTCAATTATTTTGAGACAAAAATATCGAATTCGGTAAGATTGTTAGTGTTTATTTTAAAGTTTACTCACAGTTAATTCCAACTTGACTTTTCTCTTAGCCCAATTGAACAATTTACAACTCTCAAATATCAAGTATTGAAACTCCTGTTATTAATCGACTCAAATCTACTGATTATGCCCAATACTAAAGTTACTAGCCCAATACTAAAGTTACTAATTAAGTAGTGTTTCAAGGCAAATTCCACAAACAAAATTTACCGCCACACTTTCCCTAACCCCCTCAAAGTAAATAGCACAAATGATATTCAACTCATCAAAATTGAATATCCTACATTTGCTAAATGAATACACCGGGGTTACTAAAAACACTTTTAAACCATACGTATAAGAGCACAGTTAGGACAGGCTTTATACGCGGCGGTTGGCTCATTAAAATATTCATGGGCTTTTTAGCCGTTTACTTTCTCGCAATTTTTACGCTATTGGGTTTTTACTTGCCACAATTAGCGGTAAAACAAGCAAGTGAAGGAGAAACCGTTATTCAAATTGCATCTCAGTATATACTCTACATCATTATTACTGATGTTATTATGCGCTTCTTTTTTCAATCGGGAGGCGGCATCAATCTCAAGCACTACGTTTTACAGCCCGTTTATTACAAGCGGCTTATTCATGTATTACTACTTCGCTCGGCATTCAACTTTTTTAATTTGCTCTTACTGCTCTTTATTATTCCTTTTTCGGTCCAAGCCGTTTTCCCGGAGCAGGGCATTACCGCAGCGATATTTTTTACCGCCGGCATGGTATTTTTGATGCTGTTTAACTCCTTTATTGCCGATTATTTACGCAGACTCTTTGCCGGAAGCCTAAAAGCCGCTTTGATTATGATTTTATGTTTTGCGGCCGTATTTTCCACTGTGCTGATTGAAGGTTTTGCACTTACCGATATATCAAAAATGATTTTAGGTAAACTATTAGCCTCACCGGCGGCGTTGTTGTGTATTGTACTACCGGCCGTTGCCTATAAAATGAACCAACAGTACCTTGCACAAAACCGCTACGGCGAAATGTGGAAAGTAAACGCTAACACCACCGGATTTTTAAGTCGGTTAGAATGGTCATGAAAAGATATCGTTTCCCAACTTGCCGCGGCAGAGTGGAAACTCATTTTACGAAATAAGCGCACGCGCAGCGTAATGTTGCTTTCACTGCTGTTTGTGGGCTACGGATTGATTTTTTACAAACCCGGAATACCCGCTGCCGAGTACAGCTCGCTCATGTTGGCCTTTACAGGCACCTTTATGACCGGTTTTGCCGCAATGAACTACGGGCAGTTTTTATGCGCTTGGGAGGCGAAATTTTTTGATGGTATTTTCACCCGCAACATAAACATTGAAGATTACTACCGCGCTAAATTCAGGCTATTGGCTTTTTTAGTGGGCATCAGCTTTATACTTTCCCTGTTTTGCGGCATAATGGATATTGAACTCATGATGAGTCACACCGCATTTGCCGTTTACAATGTGGGCGTAAACATTTTCATTTTGATGTTTTTTTCCACCTATCAACGCAAAAAAATAGACCTCGACGCAGGCAGTGCATTTAACTACCAAGGCACCTCAGCCGTACAATTTTTAATTATGCTTCCGTTACTCGTTGTGCCCGTTTTTATCTTTTTTGCCGTGAGCTTTTTCTTTGGCAAAACCACGGGATACGTGGTAATTACGGCGGTTGGGTTAGCAAGTTTAGCCCTGTACAACTTTTGGATCAAAGGAATTGCCGATAATTTTAGAGAGAAAAAACACAATATGGCTGTAGGCTTCAGGCGTAAGGATTAAAATCGGCTATTTATGATATACGACCTATTGCCCTCGAATTTTGTAAATGAACCCGCGAATAATTGAAAAAACTTTAATCATATTGGTCAGAACCCCGAACCTTTAGCCGACACCGAGCTGTGAGAAACCAATCACCTACGCCGGTAAAGCACCAAAGATATTGACCCATAAAAAACAACACAATGGAGAACACAAGCGACATAACCATAGAAAATGTGCGTAAAACCTACGGCAACACTACCGCTTTGGATATTGAAAAGTTGGAGATAAAACCCGGTGCATGTTTTGGATTGGTTGGTAATAACGGAGCCGGTAAAACCACGCTTTTTAGAGCCCTCTTGGATTTAATTCCGTTACATGCCGGCGA
Source organism: Cryomorphaceae bacterium (assembly GCA_003564735.1). Classification (GTDB taxonomy): domain Bacteria; phylum Bacteroidota; class Bacteroidia; order Flavobacteriales_G; family Salibacteraceae; genus Salibacter. The sequence continues at coordinate 715 of PXEK01000135.1, read as the reverse complement.
AGTGAAATTGGGCGGAGTACCCGTTCATAAAAGCGAGGAATGGAAACAAATTACCGGAGCGTATTTAGATGACGGATTTTTAATTGACTACCTCAAGCCCGATGAGTACTTCAAGTTTGTTGCCGCCACCCACAATCTCACAACTGAAGAACTGAACGCGAAATTGGAGCGATTTGAGCCCATGTTCAATAATGAAATTACGGGTAAAAAAGCATTTATTCGTGATTTGTCTATGGGAAACCGCAAAAAAACGGGTATTGCAGCGGCGTTTATAGGTAATCCCAAAATTGTAATTCTCGATGAGCCTTTCGCCAACTTAGACCCTTCGAGTCAGTTCAAACTTCGAGAAATCATCGACAAAATTACGACAGAGCAAAACCTTACCGTGATGATTTCAAGTCACGATTTAACTCACGTAACCGAGATTTGCTCAAGAATTGTCATATTACACGAAGGTAAAATTTTGAAAGATATTATCGAAACCAATGCTCAAACCCTGAGTGAATTGGAGCAGTTTTTTAAAGGAGTTAAATAATCCCGGGCTTATTATGTCCTTCTCTAAAGTCCGATAACTGCGTTACGCTTGTCTCAAAAGTGCTCATTTACCTAAGTAAACTCCGCTTTTTGAGTCTGCGCAAGCCTTGTTCTCGGATTTTATAGTGCGGACGGTTTTCCTGAGCATTTGACCATTGGCCTTTGGCCGTTAGCTATTTTT
>PXEK01000288.1 GCA_003564735.1 Cryomorphaceae bacterium | reverse complement strand
GCTTGTTTCGGAGCTCCTTTCATGCCCTTGCATCCCACGGTTTATGCCGATATGCTCAGCAAAAAAATGCGTGATGCGGGGGTGAATGTATGGTTGGTCAATACAGGATGGTCAGGCGGTGCTTACGGCACGGGCTCACGCATCAAACTCAAGTACACACGCGCCATGATTACCGAAGCACTGGCCGGGAATTTAGAACATGTGGAATATGCCACTCACCCGGTATTCAAATTAAGCTACCCCAAATCATGCGAAAACGTTCCCGACGATATCTTGAACCCCAGAGATACGTGGAGTAATAAAGAAGCATACGATCAAAAGGCTGCTGAACTGGCCGGAAAATTCAATAAAAACTTCGAGAAGTTTGCCGCTGCGGCAAGTCAAGAAATATTGGACGGCGCACCGGTGAAGTAACCAAAAAACGAACCCGCATAAAACAATATCAACTATTGATTATGCGGGTTTTTTATGTCTTGCAATGTTGTGCAGTGAAAACAATATTCAAGAACGGCTTAAAAAGCTTGGCGCAAAAACCTATACCCCAATCAATTTAAACTTCAAATACTGTTTAAGAAGAACAAATCACTAAGTATTAATTACCGGCAGTGGACTCTTTGTAATCTTCAGCAGCCTCATCCAGGTAGCCCATAACAAAAACGATACAGCCTTTTTGGGTAATATCGCGTTTCTCGGGATGCGAGGGTGGCACGAGGTATTCGATGTAAATTTTTGACTTTTCATAATCCGAAGCCAACTCGAAAGTTGATATTTCGTCATCTTTTCCTCCGTCGAAGAGCAACTGTCTGTTTTTATCATTTCGCGGCCCGTCATAAACTTTAATAGCTGTTTTCTCAACCATCCCTTCCCTATTAAAAACGATAGAATGCTGATAATCAAAATATATAGGCACTACGAAGGATTCGAAGTAAGGTTTTCTCTTTAATTTGATCATTGAGGTTTTGCCACTGCTGTAAGTGTAAGGATATAATTCTGATTTTGCTCTTGTGCGATAAGCGTACTTACTTTCGCATGCGTTCTCAATACTCTCGCGGTATTTTTGAGCCTCGGTTTTCTCTCTATCCTGTTCTGCCGGCTCGCCCCACGGGTCATCATAATTGTAATCGTCTCCGGAGTCCCAACTTTCATCATCTTCCCAGGCGTCATCATTTTCCCAAGAGTCGTCATTTTGAGCATGAGCCTGTATAGTGAAACCTGCAATAGCGGGTATTAAAAGTAGTTGAACAAGTAATGTATATCGAAATTTCATAATAATAGGTAATTTAAGATTATTCAATAATAGAGTTTCTAATGGCGAAAATATAATCGGCAATCTTTTTTAAGTCTCCCAATTTAATGTTTATATCTCTTATCGTTTTTGCCTCTTTCACTTCGGGTAGTGAAGTAAAGTACATGTTCAGTTGCTGCAAATCATTCACCAAGGGTTGCAAATCTTCTATTCTTTTGGAAAGTAATTCAAGTTGTGGCAACATATCTTCGAGCAAAGTCATTTGTTCTACCAGCCTCATAGAAATTTCTTCACGGTCTCCCAAGTCGGCGGCCTTTGCCCCCAAGTACATTCCTTCAATCCAAGCTCCCGTAAAAATAACAAGAGCCTCTGAAGAATAGGCATTTTCATCGATAAAATCGTCGGTACGTTCTTGAACCTCTCGCAAAAAGGTATTGGCCTCCTCTTTCGTTTCAAATCCTTCAGTAAATCGATTAATAAAGTCTTCATCGGCAAAAACCTCAGAATAACCTAAATCGTCACCCAGGGTTTTTAGTGCGTTCAAATACTTTGTGGCGTCATTATTTTGCTCATTCAATGCCGAGTACGTAAAATCTGCAGAGTAAACTCCGTAGTTCAGCAACTTTTCACTTTTGGTATTGTATTTCGTCACATTTTCGGGACTGTTCCCAATGCCCTTAACATATTTGAGTCCGGCTTTTTTGAACATTTCCCCCACCTGTACACTGCCGGGAATAACAAATTTAGACTCAACACCCTCATCGGCGGATTCATCACCACCTTTTTCAACTGCTTCACTTTCTTCTTCTTTTTGGTCAGAACCAAGATCATCGCAAGATTGCAACCCCAAAAAGCTAATGGCCGCAAGAAATAAAAAATATTTTTTCACTGTCATAGGTTAAGAATTTGGCGCTAAAGTAAATGTTATTCGGTTAATGACCGTATGAATAATTCTATTTATTTTTACACTTTTAAATGTGCAAACTAAAATCACAAATCTGCGACTGTCGAAATACGGGATACATTTATATTTTTACACGAGCACGTATTAACCGAGTGTTACGGGTTCAATTGCCTGTAACTCCCAAAAAAATGTACCCCTAAACATTTATGTATCGATAACCGAAACTTAAAAACTACAACTACTTATGGAAAAATCACATTATGATGTTTGCGTTATTGGAGCGGGTCCGTCCGGCTTTGCTGCCGCCATGCGGGCTATTGACTTGGGAAAGAAAGTAGCGCTCATCGAAAAAAACAAATTGGGGGGTGCGGGAATCTACAACGGTGCGTTGTCGAGTAAAACCCTTTGGGAACTCTCTGAACGTTACACCCAAACCCAAACGAATCGTTACGGGTTTACCGTTTACGAGAGCGAACTTAACTTTAAGGCGGTCATCAATGAAATGCACCGCAGTGTAAACGACAGGTACACTCAACTCAAAACACAAGCCGATTATTACGAGAAGCAGGGCAACTTAACTCTGATTCACGGTAAGGCCGTTTTCAAAGACTCCCACACGGTGGATGTATTCGGTTCTGACCAAAAAAACAACAAAACCCTAACAGCAACACACTTCGTATTGGCCGTGGGTAGCCGCCCCAGGTTACTGCCTCACATTGATGTTGACGAGAATAAAATCATAACAAGTGACGGCATTGGCAAGCTTAGTGCATTTCCCAAATCCATGGTGATTTTAGGCGCGGGAGTTATCGGGTGTGAATTTGCCACCATTTTTTCAAACTTCGGGAAAACTAAGGTTTACCTTATTGACAAGGCCGATAGAATTTTGCCTTTTGAAGATGACGATATATCAAATACGGTATCCTCAAACCTCGAGAGTAAAGGCGTGCACATACATCGCAACTCGCAATTGGTTAAAATGAAAAAAACCGATACGGGTGTGGAATATGAGCTTAAATTTAAAGACGGACACACTGAAATTCACCATGTTGAAAAAGCATTAATTAGTGTGGGGCGCGTACCAAACTCCGACCAAATGGGTTTGGAAGATATAGGTTTGGAATTGAGCGATCGAGGTCATTGCATTGATAAAAATACCTGTTCCAATATTGACCACATATATGCCGTTGGCGACTTTACCGCAGATATTGCCTTAGTGAATATTGCCGAATTAGAGGGCAGGCACGCTATAGAACGCATGTACGGCATCACAAAACAAGAGTTGAGATACGATAATATAAGTACCATCATGTTTTTGAATCCCGAGGTGGCCGGCGTGGGTATAAATGAGCAACAGGCTCGTGAAAAAGGGATTTCATATAAAATGGCCAAGATGAAGTTTAAGTATGTAAATCGAGCTATTGCTATGCGTAAACGTAACGGCTTTTTTAAGTTATTGGTAACCAATGATGATGAAATGAAAGTTTTGGGCATGCGCGTTTTGGGAGAACACGCTTCCAGTACCGTGGAAGCCATTGCTTTGCTCATTAGCATGAAGGGAACGGTGAATGACCTTGTCGAATTAGTACACCCCCACCCTTCCATTCCCGAGGGAATACAAGAGTGCGCCAGAATGTTGTGCGGCAAATCAATCATAAAGCCCGAGGTGTTTAATTTAGATTTAGAATGCTACCGTGTAAGTGAAAACGGTAAAATTCAACATTTACATGAGTTTGAAGAAAATGTAAACAGTGTTTAATTGATGCGAAATGCGTAAAAGTACTTTTGAGAAGTGCACTTTTCGGCTCCACAAAGCGGAATGAGTTTTATTGAATAAGTCTATGTACTTTTGAAACAACTTTTACGGTTTGTAAGTGAGTTTGGAATGAATTGAATTGACATTATATTAACCCGCTCACAAAGAAACGAAAACCTAAGGCAGAATGGCCATTTGTGAGGGTTTTACTGCGAGTTATTGACTTTTATTTGAACCGAAATTATGAGTGAAGATTTATTAAAGGCACTGTTACAACTTTTTGCATTAGCCTCTTCAGATGAGGATTTAACCGATGAAAGTAGAGAAGTAGTAATGCGGTTTTTGGCCTCAGAATTGGGTGAAGAAGAGGTTAGCAACTATATCAACTTTTATGATTCGTACGTTAACGAGAATAAAAAACTTTTTGGCGAAGGCACGGGCATAAGTAGTCAAAAAGTGAAGGAGGTTTGCGAAAAGGGAAATCAAAACCTTGTCCAAAAACAGAAACTCACCATTCTGCTGCGTTTGTTGGAGTATATTTTGGCTGATGAGAATGTCTCTGATCATGAAATGGAGTTTTTGAAAACCGTTCGCGACAGTTTCAATTTACCGCAAACCGAATTCGCCGAGGCCTTGGCCTTTACTTCAGGGTTGCGCTACGACGCTAAGCTTACTCAAAACATGCTTTTGATGTCGGATGAAGAACCGAGAGAGAAAGGAGAAGCCCGCTGGCAAAAACACGAGAATTTGAAAGGCCAACTGCGATTTCTTTATTTCAAAAGTGTAAATACCTACACGGTAAAGTATCTGGGCGACGAAGCTTTTACGCTGAACGGCCAGTCCATCATACGCAATTACACTTATATTTTTACTCCCGGCTCGGCAATTCGGGGTCCGCGAATTTCACCTATATACTACAGTGATATTTCATCTAAGTACATGCAAGGTGAGGCCGGGCAAACACTTACTTTTCACGCAAAAAATATTGAATACACTTTTCCCACGGGCGGTAAAGGGTTGCACGAATTTTCTATTCTCGAAAAAACCGGCAAAATGGTCGGTATTATGGGAGGCAGTGGCGCCGGTAAATCTACGTTACTCAATGTTTTAAACGGCAATTTAAAACCCTCATCGGGCAGTATTGAAATTAACGGTTTTGACCTACACAAAGATAAAAATGCTCTAAAGGGCGTGATTGGCTACGTGAGTCAAGATGACCTGCTTATGGAAGACCTTTCTGTTTTTCAGAACCTTTTTTACAACGCAAAACTATGCTTCTCTAACCTGAATGACGAAGAAATTGCGGAACGGGTTGACGATATATTAAACTCCTTGGGCCTCGAGCAAGTGCGCGACCTCAAAGTAGGTAGTCCCGTAGATAAGGTCATCAGCGGCGGACAGCGAAAGCGGTTGAACATCGCGCTAGAACTCATTCGAGAGCCCTCGGTCCTTTTTATTGACGAACCTACCTCGGGTTTATCATCGCGCGACTCTGAAAATATCATGGATTTGCTCAAGCAATTAACGCTTAAGGGCAAATTGATTTTCGTGGTTATTCATCAACCCTCTTCTGATATATTCAAGCTGTTTGATAAACTCATTATGCTTGACGTGGGCGGTTACCCCGTGTATTACGGCGACCCCGTGGAAAGTATCATTTACTTTAAAAAACGAACCAACCAAATTAACAGCGAGGAAAGCGAATGCCCCACTTGTGGTAATGTAAACCCCGAGCAAATATTCGATTTACTGGAAACGAGGGTCGTTGATGAATACGGTAATTTAACCAATAAAAGAAAAGTCTCTCCCGAATTTTGGTACGAATCATTTAAAGAAACGTCATCAAACCATAGAAATATTGAGATATCGACAGACAAACCGGTAAACGATCTCAAAAAACCGAACAAACTCAAGCAGTTTAGCATCTTTTTTAAGCGCGATATTCTTTCTAAGTTGGCGAATTCGCAGTATTTGCTCATCAATTTACTCGAGGCACCCGTTTTAGCGCTCATTTTATCTTACTTCATTAAATACTCGGCCAACCCCAAAGGAAAAACATACGAATATGCCTTGTTGGACAATGAGAATTTACCCGCCTATATCTTTATGGCGGTTATTGTTGCGCTTTTCGTTGGACTCACCGTAAGTGCAGAGGAAATTATACGCGACCGAAAAATACGGCAGCGAGAGAAATTCCTCAATTTAAGTTGGGGCTCCTATTTAGTGAGTAAAATTTCTATTCTAATCATTCTCAGCGGCATCCAAATGATGCTATTCACCGTTGTAGGAAACTGGATCATGGAAATCAAAGGCATGACCTCATACTATTGGATTATGCTTTTCTCTACGGCCGTTTTTGCCAACTTACTGGGGCTGAACATTTCATCGGCGTTTAACTCGGCAGTTACCATATACATCTCCATTCCGTTCCTCATCATTCCTCAATTAATTTTCAGCGGAGTAATCGTAAAGTTTGATAAACTCAACCCTGAGGTGAGTGCGCGTTCACACGTACCTGCCATTGGTGAAGTTATGGCGTCACGTTGGGCATTTGAAGGGTTGGCCACGGCGCAATTCAAGTTCAATGACGAATCTATACATACCTATGATGTAAACAAAAGCCTTAACGTGATTGACTACAGACGCACGTATTGGTTGCCCGAAATCCAAAGCCGACTCAATCTGTTGGAAAACTACACAGACGCCGCCGAATTAGACGAACGCGAAGCTGATGCGGCAGAGTTGTTGGCCAATGAACTTCAACAAAGAGATTCGCAACTCAACTACCCCGTGATGGATTTTGAGTGGATTGAAGGTGATGCGAAACACAATAAAGAGCTCGTTCAAAAAACCGAGCAGTATTTGAACAAACTAAAAACATGGCTCAATAAAAAGCATTTGAAAGCTATGAACAAAAGAGACAAAATCATTAACGATCTCAATAAAAAGTACGAAGATGAAGGCGGCTATAACAGTTTAAAGCGCAGGCATTTCAATACGGGCTTGGAGGATTTGGTTACCAATAAAGCAGAGTTGAACAGGGTTGTTGAAATTGACAATACCTTGTTCCCTCAGCAAAACCCGATTTATTACGATGCTCAATCGGCCAGAGCACACTTTTACGCTCCCACAAAAAGGTTCAGCAACAAAACCATTCATACCTATTGGTTTAACTTGGGTGTGGTTTGGCTCATGACCTTACTGCTTATGGTTACTCTTTACTTTGAGGTGCTGCGAAGAATCATCAATATGTTTGGCTTGAAAATTCCGTTCATCAAAAAGAAAAGATGAACCTTCGCCGGGTGAAAAGTAGTCGGGTTCTATTTATTGAGGGAGTTATACAAGAAAAGCTCAAGCCCTTCCCTCCCACTCGGCATAAAACCGGTCTAAAAAATCAAGCATGAATTGATGTGATTCACCGGCCATTTTCTTTCCGGTGCGCGTGTTCATTTGATCTTTGAGCAACAGGAGCTTCTCATAAAAATGGTTGATGGTGGGACCGACCGATTTTTTGTACTCTTCAAATGAATCGTGACGCTCCGGTTTGATTTCAGGTCTGTACATTGGTCTGCCTTTAGCACCACCGTATGCGAATGTGCGGGCAATGCCCACCGCACCTAAAGCGTCAAGTCTGTCGGCATCCTGAATCACTTCCCCTTCAAACGTACTCATTTTGGTTTCTACTCCCGCCCCTTTAAACGATATTTCCTCGGCGATTTGAACGCATTTTGAAATCAGCTCTTTCGGCGAATCAAGACCTGTCAAAAACTCGGTAATCATATCCGCGGCATTCCGTTTGAACAGCTTGTGATCGCCAACATCGTGCAATAAGGCGCCCAACTCTACCAAGAAAGTATCGCACGTTCGGGGTTCTGACCGAGAAATAAACAACGCCTTATCGCGCACCCTAAATACATGCAAATCGTCGTGACCGGTGGCGTCCTCACCAAATAAAGAGCGCACATAATCCTCAGCCGCAGCAATTATAAGTCGTTGCTTATCAATATCCATAATCAGAGGTATGGAATTTATTTTCGGGGGATAACTCCAGAGGATTTTCCTGAAACCACTCAATAAACTCTCGGTATAAATCGGGATTTTGCGACGTCCACACCACAAAGCCCGGCTCATCCGCATCGGCGAAAAGCCAATAATTATACGCCTCTAAATATCCTTTATCCAACAACTTTTTTTGATAGTCGAAAACCACCACATCTGGGTGGTCGCCCTCATGGTAGAGGCGGGTAAACCTCTCGCGAATACGACTCAAACTCTGCAACTCAAACTGCGTTTCGCCCAACACGGCCTCAGCCATAACAGGCTGATAATGATTGCGACCGTAGTGGTTTGCCGCTCTTTTCATCGCAGCCGTGATTTCCTCGACCGAGGCTGAACTAATGGTAATGGTCACGTTTCTACTCACAAAACTCGCCGTGGCCGAGTCCTTATTTTCAAAACTCATGTTGTCCTCGTAAATTTTATACATCACCTCGCTCACGTCTTGATGCCTCGCTCCCGAAGGCTCCAAGTTCAAGAAAATTTCACCGTAAATCAGTCCCAAATAGGCATCCTCATTAGCCATATAAATCTTTGAGGCCCAATAATAAT
>PXEK01000205.1 GCA_003564735.1 Cryomorphaceae bacterium | reverse complement strand
TTTTACGCAGTTAAAACCATCTGTTAATTTCCTTTGCAGAAGTAACATAACAGCGTTTATCAGTGTCATCTGCGGTTTGCCGAAGGCAAATCAGCGTAAAGGTGCAGAAGTAGCATGCATCATTGCTGTGCAACCATACGCTGATACAGCTTCGCAGTACCACTGATTACGCAGATTTTATGCAGTTAAATCCGGCTGCATATTTCTTTTGAGGGGGCTGCCTCTAGTAGCGGTTTTTTTTGAACGCTAAGTCATTTGTGCATTTAGATTGACGACTTTTATTCCGCGTTTCTCCAATTCGCCCAGGAAAAGCTCTTCCGTTTCGGGAGTGAAATGATCGGCGTTTATCGTGAGTTTTTTATCTGCGGAGTAAATGATAAACTCATTAGCGAATTTTTCTACCCGAGAATCTGAGTTCAGTTGAATTGATTTTGGGATTAAGTCGTAACGTGTGAGTTTATCGCCCTCGATGCGTAAATACCCCTTAAACATGCTCCAAAACAACATGACAAAGGGTGGTATCCAAATAATTCCGCCCGGGAAAAAGACTTTCAAAATTAATCTTTCATCACCCGTGAATGCGTAAATGAGAAGCAAGAGCGTAGAGGCTATGATACTCATGATCACGAGGACTTTTGTGATATTTTTTTGTTTGGGATATTGAATTCGGAGCACGATGTTTTGTTTTTGCAACTCAAAAGTAGTGGTTTCTCGAAATTAAACAAAGGCTATCGCGTGTTTTTTGAGCGGCTTGTGCATGTGAACCCAATGACTTACGTAAATGTGTAGAAAATCAGCGGGGGGTACGGATTTGTAATATTTTCGTCATGATGTGCGTTTTTGGGAACGCAAGGAATTTATAGATGTTGTTCTCAAAATTAAAATCGGAGTTTTGTGATGAGTTCACCCACCTTCAAAATCCTTTTGACGGGGTAAAATCGGGGTAGAGCAAATATTTTTGGCGCATTTCCATGTATTCATCCAAATCGGGTTGCCATGATTTTTCGATTTCTTTGAGTGAAATTCGGTTTTTGATTTGTTCTTGGAGTCGGCCATTACCGGCGAGCAGATTAAAAAAATTGTTTTTCAAGAAAAACGGCTCTGATCCCGAGTAGTGTTCATAAGCGGTTTTTAGCCATGTGAGGTACAGTTTGCGCGTTTCCAATGCAAAATCGGCGTTGAGGTGGCGCAAGTCGTAGCCCCTGCATAATTTGCCGTTGAGCTTAGGTCGGGTAGCGCCGGGAACGGGTCGGGGGGTAAACGTAAAATCGCCGGCTTGTAAATCGGGATGCCCAAAAACCTCAAAGGGCCAATCTGTACCGCGACCCACACTTACTACGGTACCTTCAAAAAGTCCCAACCCCGGATAGAGATACACGGCGCGCATATTTTTTAAATTGGGCGATGGCGCAATGGGCAAGATGTACAAGTCGTTATGCGTATAGCCTTCAACTTCAATAACTTTTAAGTCGCAAGTGAGTTGCCCTTCCAGCCACTTTTCGCCGTTGATCATTTTGGCCAATTCACCAACCGTGAGTCCGTGAACTACGGGAATGGGATGCATACCCACAAAGGATTTGTATTTTTTTTCTTTCAGAACCGGTCCCGACACATAAAACCCGTTGGGGTTGGGTCGGTCCAAAACCCAAACCGTTTTGCCTGTTTCGGCAGCGGCTTCCATTATGTAGTGAAGGGTGGAGATGTAGGTGTAGAACCGTACGCCCACATCTTGAATATCAAAAATCAACACATCAACATCTTGAAGTTGCTCGGGCTTTGGTTTTTTACTCGCTCCGTACAGAGAAACAACGGGGAGTCCGGTAGTTTTGTCTTTTCCCGATTCTACATGCTCGCCGGCATCTGCCGTACCTCGAAAGCCGTGCTCAGGAGCAAATACCTTGGTTATGTTTACCTCCCGGGAAATGAGGTAATCAACAAGGTGAACGTCGTTGAATACGGCGGTGTGGTTGGTGACTACGGCTACCTTTTTATTGGCCAAACCCCCTATATGGGCGGGCAGTTGCTCAATGCCGGGGCGAATACCCGAGGCGGTGGTTTGGGTCGGGTTCTGACCAAAAAGAAAAAAAGGGAGCAAAAAAAACACCCCTAAAAAGCCTATATTTTTCACCTTTGCCATTGTTTTTCTGTTCATTTGCGAATATTGCGCAAAGTAACGTAAATTGAATAACGTAATAACCGTGCCGTTTTGGGATTAGAATCATTTATTGCAAGCCGTATTATTAAAAATGATGCCGCTAACGGGAAGTCGCCCAAGCGTGCTACCAAACCTATTATACAAATTGCGGTGGGGGGTATTGCGGTAGGTGTTGCCGTTATGGTGCTTTCAATTAGTGTATTAACGGGATTCCAAAATGAAATTAGAGAGAAGGTAATTGGGTTTGGTTCGCATATTCAAGTGACTTCATTTGATAACTCGGGAGGCGCTATTCAAATTCATCCGGTATCGAAAAATCAAGATTTTTATCCGCATATTGACACGTTGGATGAGGTGAAAAGTATTCACGTTTTTGCACGAAAGGCCGGAATTTTAAAAGCCGACGGTGAAATTTCAGGGGTTGTTTTTAAGGGGCTGGGTGAAGATTTTAATCCCGATTTTTTTAAACGAAACCTCAAAGAAGGTAATGTGCCGGTGTTTAGGGATTCGGCCCGGAGCGACAGTGTATTGATATCAAGGCATATTGCTGATAAAATGCGCTTGAATGTGGAGGATAAGTTTTTGATTTACTTTGTGCAGAATAATAAACCCCGACCCCGGCGGTTTTTTGTGGCGGGCATTTATCAAACGGGATTGCAAGGCTTTGATAATTTGATTGTTCCGGGGCATATAGGTCACGTTCAGAGTATTAACGGTTGGGATGATGATTTGGTGAGCGGCTTTGAAATTAATTTGAGCGATTACAAGTATTTGGAGTCGATGGACAGGTTGATTTACGAGAATATTCCCTACGAAATGAAATCGGAGACGATTGTTGAGCAACATCCGGATATTTTTGGTTGGTTGGAGTTGCAGGATATGAATGTTATTGTGATTTTGATTTTGATTATTTTGGTATCGGGAATCAATATGACATCGGCGTTGTTGGTGATGATTTTGGAGCGTACGCGTATGATTGGTATTTTAAAAACGCTGGGCGCGCAAAACGCGAATGTTAGAAAGGTGTTTTTGTTTGTTGCGGCGTATTTGATTGCCAAGGGTTTGCTTTGGGGGAATGTATTGGGAATAGGTCTTGTTTTGATTCAAAAGTATTTTAAACCGGCGAAGTTGCCTGAGGAGAGTTATTATTTGGCGTATGTGCCGGTGAATATAAATTTTGCCGATTTATTTTTCTTGAATGTGGGCACGTTGGTGTTGTGTACGGCTATTTTGATTATTCCTTCGTTTGTGGTGGCGCGTATTTCTCCGGTAAAGGCGATTAGGTTCGATTGAGGGGAAGGGTGAAGGGTGAAAGGTTCGTGAACTGTGAACCGTAAGCAGTAAACCGTGAGCCGGAAAGACGTTGCGGGTGAAATCACGAATACTGCAAGGAACGAGAAGGACAAGGACAAGGACAAGTTCGAGGACAAGGACAAGGACAAGGACAAGGTCGAGGACGAGGAGAAAATGCTCCGGATAAGCCGGCTGAAGGTTTCCACTCAGAGATAGAATGAGAAACAGAGGGACCCGCGAATGCTAGGGGCCGGCAGGGAGCGGAGGTGAAGCCCGTTGGAATCCGCTGCGCGGTGCCTGCGGCAATTCTACGGGGCAGGCGTAAAGCGTGAAGCGTGACTCGTTTCGGGTAAAATCAAGTGGCGTACAAGGAAGGGGAGGTGAAGGCTGAAAGGTTCGTAAACTGTGAACTGTAAGCGGTTCCCGAACAAGAAGCTTTAGTGGAATAAAATTCCGAAGCTTCTAAGTCGGGACGGCCTGCGGCCGGAAATTGGTGAAGGTCACTCGAGGTGAGCTCACGAATACTACAAGGAACTAGAAGGTTGAGGGTTGAGGTTGAGGCGGAGGAGAAAATGCTCCGGATAAGGCGTGAGCAAGGTTTCGCGCGAAGAAGTAAGCATGCAAAGAGATTTCTACAATTACAAGCGGAGCTGAGAGGGTCAGGTAATTTTTAAAGCTGAGTAAATTTAGTGATGCTGAGGGCGGTTAGGAGTTAAGTTATTAAAGGACATTGTGTAAATCGGGATAGGTGGCCGCAAGCATTTCACTTAGTTGCCGTATTCTTTTTTTTCGCTTTTTCACTTTTCTGTTTATTAACAGGTAAGCACTTGCCTCATTATAGGTGATATGCTCAAAAGTTTTTGTACCGATTAATTGGGGGATGTGATAAGAGTAAATTTTAAACCTTTGGTTGTTTCTTATTTTTTCTACTCTATTACTTTCTAGATCAACTGAACGGGCACCAACAAACCCAAAGGATGCATTATTCCTAATTTTTAAAATTTCAGGAATTACTTTGGCGGCAGAGACTATAATGTTGGCGACATCACCTCTGTTTATGATTTTAAAAAATTTAAAGTCGCTTTTTCTGTCTTTTTTTGAAAATATATTGCTCCGTAACCCAACAATGTACGTTTTGATGAGATAATATCTAAGACTCCGTCATCCAATAAATCGATAAACGTGGGGGGGCGGGTCGATAATTGGTTGAGGCCAAATGGAGTATAAACCGGTGGTGCAAATTCGGGCTCTTCTTTTGAGCCTATATTTTCGCACATAAATATTTTCCCCATGTCTAATCCGCCGTCTTTAACGCCAAAAGCATCATAATCACCATCACCGTCAATATCGGCAAAAGTGGGTGACGAAATTGTTCCCGCTGTAAAACCAAACGGCTTCATGATAGGTTCGTCAAATACGGGGTTGGTTGCGCTGCCTATATTTTCTTGCATGAACACGGCCGGATTGAAAAGCTTGGATGACTTTCCAAAAGCATCCAGATCGCCATCACCATCAATATCAATAAAGAATAGAGGTGTAAGGGACTTAGTTTCTAAGCCAAAAGGTTGTTTTAGTTTTTTGCTGAAATTAGGCTTTGAAGCCGTTCCCGTGTTTTCGATGATGTGAACCTGCCTCTTTAGCACAATACATGCATCTAAATCGCCGTCTCCATCTATATCAACAAAATGCGGAGATCCTGCACATTTTAATTGTAATCCGTAAATATCGTCATATTTGTGGGAGAAAAGAGGTATTTCTTTTTCGTCCATTCTCGCAACTAACGAAAGTGCCGCGCAAGAAAAAAGGAGGATGCTGAATTTTATGTAAACTGATTCGTTAACGGGTTAAAGTATTTAGCGAAGCGAAATTATTATTTTTATTCAGAACCTTACAAACAGATTGTGAAAGCAAGGTGATAATATTGATTTTATTTAATCAAACGCTACTGTTTTATCAGCTTTTTAACTACGCTTTTATTTTGAGTATCAATCTTCACCATATAAGCACCGGCGGGCAGGCCGGATAAGTTGATTTGGTGCTCAAATTGATTTTTGTCGCTCACTGTTTTTGAAAACACCTCACGTCCCGATAGGTCATAAAAAACCAAACTGCGCAAAGTGCCGTTTTGCAGTGAAATATTCAGTGTTTGTGTTACGGGGTTGGGGAATAGTTTGATCCCCGTCTCTTCATTTTTAAGTTCGTTTACAAAAGTGCCCGTTTTCTCGTGTGTACATGAATCTGCAATACCCGTTTCGTAAAACCCGAGGTAAGAGTCTTCGTAGCAGCGGAGGCCGTTTGGCGATGGTAAATGGCAAATTACACCATGACCCTGTTTCAGATAAGGGATAAGCGCTCTAGTACCGCCAATATGTTTTGTAATTGTGTCCTTTTGGTTGCGAAAATATGAACTGTATTGTTTATATGAAATTTGAAGGTGAAGGGTAGGTAAGGTAATTCCATTTATTTCTTGACTGCCGACAGATTCCACAAAAACGACAATAGAATCAGTTTCAGATAGAGATTCAAAATCTTCAATGGCAATTTTCCAACTGTCACCGGGTGATGCATTAAAAGCATATATGAGTTGAAATGTTTCAGAGTGCGGCTCATACCAAAACACGCTATCGCCATCCGCGGTTGAATAAACAATCCCCTCGTTATCAAAGAAACAACTTTCATCAATGTCTATAATCCGACATTTTTTCCCTGAAATATCAATGCTGTCAACACTTTTGGCTTGATGATAAGTGATGTCTTGTTTGTTGATTACCGTGTAGTGCCATTCCGCACCGAAAGGCGCAAACTCTTGTGCTGAAATATTGAAGCAGAATACAAGCGAGAATAGGAAAAGTAAATATTTTGATTTCATAATCAGAGTCTTATGATGAATTATTGTTGATTTTCAACCTATACCTCAATACAAACAAATTTTCTTCATATCATCAGCAATTCAAAAATGAATTCCGGTAATTTCCCGTTCGTATCACGTCAATATGTTTTATGTCTGTTGAAATTTTTAAAACTTCAAATATAAACATAATTTTTTTAAAGTGCAAGTCAAGAGCTTGTGATTGCGTAGTAAGCGTTGCAGTAAAACGACGCGTTGATTGGATTTGAACACAGCCAAATGACTTCCGATTAAATTTGTCCGGACAAATAAACTTGAGAAACTGCATAAAAAAAGCCTTTGAAAGAGTTTGTAAACGCTCTCAAAGGCTTTTTGAAAAATATAACATTAAGTAACTTAGTGTTTGTCTATAAAGTTAAGTGGCCGGATCATAATGTTCATTGTCAAGGCGCACGTAGGGCTGAAAAACAAGGAGTCCCCCAAGCATGCTTGGGGATGACCCGCGAAAAATCGGGGCAGGGCTGTTTTCAGACCAAGTGCAACGCCGAGAATGGACATTACTTACATCAAATCAACTTCTCGATAGTCGAAACGATATCCTCTCCCAAAGGCTCATCACCCGGAGCAAATTTCGCTACCAGTTTACCGTCTTTGTCGAGTAAGTATTTTTGAAAATTCCACTTTACCTTGCTGTCCATTACCCCGTTGCGTTCCTTTTTTGTGAGGAACTTATACAACTCGGCCATGTCGTTTCCCTTAACCGATATTTTTGAAAACATCGGGAATGTAACGCCGTAATTCTTTTTGCAAAAAGACTGAATTTCAGCATTTGATCCGGGCTCTTGTCCCATAAAATTGTTGGCGGGAAAACCTAAAATCACAAAATCCTTATCGGCGTATTTTTCGTATAAACTTTGTAAATCCTCATACTGTGGAGTGTAGCCGCACTTACTGGCCACATTTACAATCAAAATAGCCTTTCCCTTATAATCGGTAAGTGATACATCTTTGCCTTCAATATTTTTCATCGTAAATTGATGAACGCTGTTGTCTGAAGTCATAATTGTTGAAATAAATAGTGTTGCGATGAGTAAAATTCCCGTTTTCATAATTCTTAAATTTGTGGTTTAGCACGCAGGTTCAAATAAAGTTTATGGATTACTTATGTAATGCGTCAAAGTTAACGCAAATACTTCAATCAAACAGTTTTGAGAATCATGAAGTCATTCGGGTGAAAACGGTTTCCGGCGGGAGTATCAACAAAACTTACTCCTTGCAAACCAATCGCGGGTACTTGTTCTTGAAAGTCAATAACGCCAAGGCTTTCCCCGGAATGTTTGAAGCCGAAAGTAAGGGGCTTAAACTCTTGGCGGCTCATTCAAATCTGCATGTGCCCCGGCCTTTGTTAATTGCCTGCTGCGGTGATGATGTGTTGTTTTTTATGTCGCACCTCAATCCGGGTTCTGAATATAAAAATGACTATGAATTTGGTACTCAATTGGCCGCCATGCACAAAACCACGAACAGTCAATTTGGATTAAATCACGACAATTACATGGGCAGTTTGCCGCAGTGCAACACCTTTCAAAATACTTGGTTTGATTTTTTTGGTCAGAACCGATTACAGCCGCAGGTGAAAATCGCCCGAGACAGCGGCGCAATACCGCCGGAAACCGCAAGGGTTTTTGACCGCTTTTACGGTTTGATGAACGATATTTTCCCCGAGGAACCGCCGGCACTCATTCACGGCGATTTGTGGGGCGGGAATTATATGTTTACCCAAAAAGGAGCTTCAATATTTGACCCGGCGGCGGCTTATGCTCATCGCGAGCAAGATTTGGCTATGACAAAACTGTTCGGCGGATTTTCAACTGATTTTTACCGCGGTTATTTTGATGCGTTTCCCGTTGAAAATGGTTTTTTTGAAAGGGTAGATGCTTATAATCTTTACCCTGTTTTAATTCACGTTAATTTATTCGGCGGCAGTTATGTGCGGCAATTGAGTGAGATGTTGGGGAGGTATGTGTGATTTTGGCATGTGTTTACCTAATCATATTGAAAATCATTGGGTTGTGGTCTTTCGAGGGTTTCGTAAATGTCAATTATTTTGATCTTGCACAAAATCATTTCAAATTCAGTGTAATATGAGGTTGTTAAGGCTGTAAATACAAATAATGAAATGAGTTTTCTACTCCTCTTCTCGTTTGCTTTTTACCTCGGGCGCCGGCTTCGCAAAATCCCCCA